>NZ_JBMYAU010000057.1:0-18011 GCF_053994455.1 Nautilia sp.
TCCATAACAAGCGATCCGTTTTCCATTACATACGCCCTGTCGGCGATTTTAAGTGCGGCCGCGGCGTTTTGCTCGACCAAAAGAATGGTAACGTCGTCGTTTTTATTCAGATCCACCAAAATCCCGAACAGATCTTTTACGATAATAGGGGCAAGTCCGAGTGAGGGTTCGTCAAGCACAAGCATTTTAGGCTCGCTCATCAGTGCCCTCGCGATTGCGAGCATCTGCTGCTCACCGCCGCTGAGACTCCCGCCGTAGTTGTTTCTTTTCTGTTTGAGTCTCGGGAAAAGCCTGAACATCTCCTCTTTTAAATTCTCATAGTTTTCTTCGTTTGTATAAGCACCTATTTTAAGGTTTTCCTCAACGGTGAGGTTAATGAATATCCTTCTGCCCTCGGGTACCAAAGCCATACCGTGTTTTACGATTTTATCGGTTGAAAGTTTTGATATGTCGCCTTCTACAAACCTGACGTTCCCCTCTTTTTTTACAAGGTTAAAAATAGCGCTCAGTGTCGAAGTTTTGCCTGCCCCGTTCGCCCCGATAATGGTGACTATCTCACCGGCTTTCACTTCAAAATTGATACCTCTTACCGCTTCTATCACACCGTATTTTACTTTTAAATTATTCACCTTCAACATCGATATCTCCTAAATATGCTTTTATAACCGTCTCATCCTTCATCATATCGGCGGGCTTTCCTTCGAAAATCGTTTTACCGTAATCAAGCACCATCACCCTGTCCGCAATTTTCTGTACGAATTTCATATCGTGTTCTATAAAAAGAATTGTCTTTTCTTTTTCGCTTCTG
Organism: Nautilia sp.; assembly: GCF_053994455.1. Lineage (NCBI taxonomy): Bacteria > Pseudomonadati > Campylobacterota > Epsilonproteobacteria > Nautiliales > Nautiliaceae > Nautilia > Nautilia sp. Next base: position 809 of record NZ_JBMYAU010000057.1, read on the forward strand.
AGCCTGAACACCGTATCGGCAAGTTCGTCCGTTTCTTTCGGGTTCATACCGGCCGCCGGTTCGTCCAAAAGCAGAAGATCCGGCTCGGTGGCCAAAGCCCTTGCAATTTCAACTTTTCTCTGGTTTCCGTAACTGAGCGCCTTTGCGTTATGGTTAGCGTACTGGTCTATTTTTAAAAATTTTAAAATCTCCATCGCCATTTCTTTATGCACTTTTTCCTGTGAAAAAAATCTCGGAAGCCTGAAAACAGCTTCGAAAAAAGTATATTCGATATGATTGTGAAACCCTATAAGAACGTTTTCCAAAACGGTCATCGAATTGAAAAGCCTGATATTCTGAAACGTTCTCGCAATCCCCTTTTCCACGATTTTTACGGGACTAAGCCCCGTAATTTCCTCATCTTTAAAATAAACGTGCCCTTTTGTAGGTTCAAACGCACCTGTTATAATATTAAAAAGCGTGGTTTTACCCGCACCGTTAGGCCCTACAAGCGCAAAAATTTCATTTTGTTTTACTTCAAAATTAACATCTTTTATCGCAACGACTCCGCCGAACTGCTTTGTTACATTTTTAACTTTTAACATTTTTCTCCTTTAAATACTCTTCACCTTCTTTTCTCGCCCATTTTATAAAAAGTCTCTTAGTGTCCAAAACACCGAGTTCTTTTCTTTCAACAATATGTTCTTTCAGCGCTTTAGCACATGCATACGCATTGGAAAACCCCCTGCCCCCCATGCCGTTTACAATATACAAACCTTCTATGAAATTCAGTTTTTTCGGCATTTCGCCTTTTACGATTTTCGGATTCATTTTCAGGCTTTCATCTACATCTATAATTTTACCAACCACAGGAAAATAATCAACACTCGCGGCCCTGAAACCGCCCATAATTTTTGATATTTTAAAATTTTGAATATCAACTATCTCTTTGGCTTTTTCAATAAGCTCATAAGCCTCCTCTTCATTCTCACGGCACTCAAGGCAGTTTCTTTTGTGCGTCGCGCCTATTTTTATAATTCCGTCTATTTCGGTTAACGAACAGTTTTTATGAAAATGACAGGGCATAATTTTTCCAAATTCTCCATTCTCAATTCTCCATTCTCCATTACCTTCAATTCTTTCCCCCCAAACGGGACGGATGTTTATATAGGGAATATCCATTAAAAACTTATGTCCCGTGGCTAAAATTACGTTTCTCGTTAAAAATCCGCCAACCCTCCAGAATTCACCTTCTTTATGCAAAGAATCGACTTTTTGAATTTCATAATCGACTTTTATTTTTTCCCTCACCTCCTCGGGGAAAACCACTCCGCCGTCTTTAAAGTAAAACCCCCCGTATTTTTTTTCAAAGGGCAGTTTTATATCTTTTTCGTATTTTTTAAATTTTTCTATGTCCCTATTATCCCGCGGAAGAAGAGTCACACCGGTTTTATGGGTATCGACACCCTCTTTTTCGTAAAATTGTAAAGAATTTATAATAGCTTTGTTAATAAATCTCGTATAGGCAGTGTCAAATCCTACTTTCGGAAACAAAAACGCCCCGGCAGCCGCACTCGCACCGGACGTTAAAACACCGTTTTCGTCAATCAAAAGGGTGTTGAAATCCTTTAGCATATATGCGCTTAGCAGTCCCGCTATTCCGCCGCCGATTACGATAAAATCAAAATGTTTCATCAAAAGCGCTTTTTAATTCCTCTTTTTTGATTTTTTTGAATTTTTCAAAAAGAAATTTCTCAAATTCGTCTTTATTTATCTGCACCTGAACATAAATCATTTTTTCTTTTTCGCTGTACCAGCTGTCCCCTTGTAGGGCGTTTAATATGACAAAATCTTTAATTTCCGAATCGATGTGTTTGTCTTTTACACCTATTTTTCTTAAAAACAGCTTCGTTTTGCTCTGAAGTTTGGCTATAAGTTCACTAACCCCTAAAGAATAAGCCTCTTCCTGTTTCAGTCTTGTCTGTTTATCGGCATGGACTTTTCCAACGCTTAAAAACGAAGACTGATAACACACCCAAAAAGGAGCCGGAATCTGATGGACGTAACATTTGGTAAACTCCCTGACCTTTGTGGTGGTATTGGAAACACTGCAGCCTAAAAACAGTGCGGGTATTATTAAAAACAGTCTTTTCATTATCCGCCTTTATCGGTTATCGTAAGATTAAAAAACAGTTCCCTGCTTTTACTTCTCTCTTTTGCAAGATACAGATTTTCACCTTCGATTACAATCTGTTTGCCTCGCTTAATTATATCCACTTTCGGTGCTGAAAAATTAATGTTAACGAGTTTTGCAACCCAGAAAATATTACACAGTTTTTCTATAATCTCTTTTCGGGGCAAAAGACATTTGTATTTTTCAATCTCTTTTTTCTTTATTTTTTTTCTTTTGTAAAAACGTATTATTTTTGACATCAAAAGCCTGTCACAGTGTCTGAACCCGTAATGGAGTGAATTTAAAATAATGTAATCGGTATGTTTGTGCGCTTCGTAAAAATCTATAAGCTCCCCGGCTCGTGAAAGTTTAATCGCATAAGTCAGATGAAGTTTGTATTTATCCTCAAGCTTAAAATCGTCTTTGAGCAAATCAAAAAGTTCAAGCGCTATTTTCGTTTCATAAGAAGAAAGTTTCGTATCTATCTGATAAACGTCGATAATCGTTCTGACAGAAGGGTTGAAATTTTCAGGAAATTTATGATTGTCATGTCTTAAGAGATCACTTAAAAAAACACCCTCCCTTACACCCACACCGCTGGTTATCACCTGTTTGGATCCCAAATAATCCAACAGCTCGGTAAATATAAGCACACCCGGTCTTATTACATCCAATCTTTCGGGTTTTACCCCTATTTTTAAAAGTTCGTCGTCTTTCATTTTGATTATTGATTTTAAAAATTTAATATGTTCTTTTACATCGTAAGTAAACCCGTGAAGAATATCGAGGGGATATTCTATTTTCTTCATTATAACCTGTGAAAGGGCCCTGATGGTTCCTCCTATTCCGAACACCTTGTTTTGTTTAAACTCATCGTTTAAACGTCCGATTTCGGCCCTTATGTGTTTTTTGGCACCTTCAATGTCGCCTTTGTCGAAATAGAGCTCTTTTAGCCTGACCGTTCCTATTTTAAGTGAAACGGTATTGATGATTTTTTTCTTTCTTATTAACGCAAGCTCGGTGGAGCCTCCCCCTATATCGATGGTAACGCCGTTTTTTTCATATAAAAGGTTTGCCGCGGCAACACCCCCGAAAAACGCCTCTTTGTCCCCGTCTATAACTTTTATGTTTATACCGAGTTCTTTTCTTACCCTGCTTAAAAACTCGCTTCTGTTCGGAGCGTCCCTGACAGCCGAAGTGGCGACAGCGAGAATTTTCCTTACTTTCAGAGATTTTGCAATTAAAAGAAACTCCCTAAGAGCGTTTATCGCCCTTTCAATTGCAAAATCCTGAAGGTTTCCGCCGTTTTCATAAGCGCCTTCGCTGATTCTTACTTTGGATTTTTCCTCTCTTAAAAGGTAAAACCCGAAACGGCTGGTTTTTTTAAACACAGCCATTCTGGCCGAGTTTGAGCCTATATCTATTACAGCCGTTATTTTAGCCATTATTCTTCTTCGTCTTTATGTATAAGTTCGGCTTTTAATCTTAATTCTTTCGCATTTTCCATATTATCCGGATCAGGCACAATCGCATCGACCGGACATACCTGCACACACTGAGGTTCACCCCCGTGTTCTATACATTCGGTACATAAATCCGGATCTATTTCATATATTGGATCCGCAGGCTCAATAGCCCCGTTGGGACATTCGTCCACACATGCATCACACGCTATGCATTCATCGTTAATCATAAGTGACATGCTACTCCTTTGGATAACAGAATTTATAGCCTCTTCGGCGAATGGTCTTAATTGTATCAATTTTAAAAACTTTGTCAACCTTTTGACGTATCTGATTTACCGCAACTTCTATAACATTCGGGGTTACGAGCTCGGGCTCCTCCCAGATGGCGTCTAAAAGCTGCTCTTTTGATATTACCTGATTGGGATATCTCGCAAGATGGGTAAACACCTCAAACGCCTTGCCTTTTAAATAAGTTTCTTTCCCGTTGTAGACGATTTTTTCTTCGTCTTTTACTATAATCAAATCTTTAATTTTTATCTGTGATTCTTTTCCACTTCTTAAAGCCACATTTATACGCGTTATCAGCAAATCGAAATTCAGCGGTTTTTTTATAAAATCGTCCGCCCCCATTTTTAACACTTTTATTTCGGTTTCAACGGAATGGTCGTTTGAAATTACGATTATTTTGATTAAAGGGTAAATTTCCTTAGCGTAATCTATAAATTTAAAAACCTCGCTGAGTCCGAAATCGGCATCTATAACAGCTAAATTATAATGTCTGATATCCAAAAAGTATTTACCGTCTTTTACGGTAAACACCTCATCACTCTTATACCCCACTTCTTCAAGAGATTTTGTGATTAAATGGTTTAATGTCTCATCTTTTTCAATTACAAGAAGTCTCACTCTCTCTCCTTTAATTTCGTATTCGGCAGGCGGCCGAATACGACCACGAACCTAATACTCGAAAAATTATATCAAAAATTAATATTTTCTTAAAATCTCCACTCCCACTAAAGCATTCCTTAAAATTTCAGGCTTTTGGATTTTAAGTTTCAGACTTCTCATTTGCGGATATTTCTTTATCAATGTATATTCAATAGCTTCTAATGCGTCTTCGATTAACATAAACTTTTTTTCTATCATTAATTTTTCTAAAATACTGCAAACCTCTGCATAATCAATAAATTCGTTTTTGTTTTTATATTCTATTTCTGCATTTACAACAACTTTTTGAATTTTTTCTCTCTCTTCGGGAAGTATCCCGATTATCGCTTCAAACTCTAAATTTTCAATTAATATTCTATACATTTTCCATTTTCCATTGAAACATTTTCCATTTATATTACCCTCTTCTCCTCACCCACAATCAGCCTGTAAATATTGTCTTTATGTTTATAAAGTACGATAAATCCTATTATTAAAAGAGGGGCATGCGAATGGATAGGAAGATCCGGATACAAAATATATGTGCTTAAAATTCCCACCACAATCGCGCTAAGAGAACTTAAAGAAGAAATTTTTACGGTTTTAACCATAACAAACCACACGACAACCGCAACGAGCACGGCTTTTGGAACAAGCACCAAAAGAACCCCGGCCGTAGTCGCCACGCCTTTTCCGCCTTCAAGCTTCAGATACGGTGAAAAACAGTGCCCTATCACCGCTATGACGGCTATCGCCCACTGTGTGGCCTCGCATACCCCGAACGCTTTTGCAGCAAGTATTACAAGAGCTCCTTTCAGAGCATCCAAAAGAAGCGTAACCGCAGCGAGTTTTTTAGCTTTAACCGGATCACTCCGTTTTAAAACCCTCAGCACGTTCGTAGCGCCTATATTACCGCTTCCTTGCTCTTTTATGTTAATTCCCGCAAAATATTTCGCTATAAGGTACCCAAACGGAATCCCCCCCACAAGATAAGCTATTAAATACCACATTATTGGAGACATATTTTTCCTTTTTTGTGAAATTATAATATAATTTTTATAAAGTAATCACACTCCATTTATACGCAAAAAGGATATAAATGATAAACGAAATAAAAGAACTTATAAAAAAACACAATATAACCATAGCGGCGCACTATTACGAAAAAGACGAAATATTCGATTTAGCCGATTTAACGGGAGACAGCCTTGAGCTTGCCAAAAAAACGAGCGCTCTTAAAAACCCTCTGATATTCTGCGGTGTGAAATTTATGGGTGAAAGCGCAAAAATACTAAACCCTGAAATAGACGTGTATATGCCCCGCCTTTCCGACTGCTCCATGGCGAGAATGGCGGAAGAGGTAAAAGTGGAGGAGAATATAAAAACATTAAAAGAAAACGATATAGATTTTATTCCTATAACCTATATCAATTCAACCGCCAAAACAAAAGCGATAGTCGCCCGAAACGGAGGACTTACCTGTACAAGCTCAAACGCTCAAAAAATAATAGAATGGGCGCTTAAACAAAACAAAAAGATCTTTTTCCTCCCCGACAAAAACTTAGGAAGAAACATAGCGGCCAAACTCGGAATCAGCGCCGAAATAATAGGCGAAGAAAACTGGCAAAACGCCACTATGATATGCTTTGACGGACACTGCAGCGTCCACCAGCTCTTTATGCCAGAACATGTGGAGTTTTACAAAGAAAGATTTCCGGAAATTAAAATCGTAGTACACCCGGAATGCTCTCCGGAAGTGGTAAAACTCGCCGATTTTGCCGGAAGCACTTCACAGATACTGAATTATGTAAAAGAAAACCCGACAACCCCTATGGCAATCGGGACTGAATTTAATTTCGTAAACAGAATGAAAAACGAAATAAACCCGAATATTTACGTACTCAGCTCAACAAAACCGGAATGTCCTTCAATGAACGAAACGACTCTGGAAGAGCTGTATAAACTATTAAAAGCCATAGATGAAGGAAAAGATTACAATAAAATCGAAGTTGATCCCGAAATTGCAAAAAACGCTAAAACAGCACTTGAGAGAATGATGAAACTCTCTTAAATGGAAAATGATAAAAAAGTTTTAAAATATTATTTTAAGAAAACATCTGCAGCGTAATGGTCGAAATTTCTGTGAAATTTCGGGTTACCATAGCAAGCCGTTTGAAAAAAATAATATTTTAAAATAAAAAGGAAAAAAATGCTTATGAAATATCAAATTATCGATTTTTTGAAAAACGCGTTAAACGAGGATATCGGAAGGGGGGATCTTGCCAGAAGATTTATAAATAAAAACGCAAAAGCCCTAATCATGGCAAAAAGCGAAGGTGTGGTCGCGGGTATAGAATACATAAAACATTTCAGCTCTCTTGCAGACGTTAAATTTGATTTTCTTTTTGAAGACGGGGATTTTTACAAAAAAGGGGACGTTATTTTTGAAGTTTACGGAAACGCCAAGGATCTGCTCTCAATCGAAAGAACAATGCTAAATATCCTCCAACACGCAAGCGGAATCGCCAGCAACGCGTATGAATTTGTAAAACTGACGGAAAACAGACTCAAAATTTTAGATACGAGAAAAACAAGGCCTAATCTTAGGGTTTTTGAAAAATACGCGGCGTTTTGCGGGGGTGTTACAAACCACAGACTCGGACTTGACGACTGCCTGATGCTAAAAGACACCCACTTAGCCCTTTTTAGCTCAATAAAAGAAGTGGTTGCAAAAGCAAGGGAAAACATACCGTTTACGACAAAAATAGAAATCGAAGCCGAAAACGTGGAAATGGCAATTGAAGCCATGCAGGCGGGTGCGGATATAGTAATGTGCGACAATATGGACTTTGAAGAGATCAAAAAAGTCGTGGAATACAGAAACAAAAACTTTAAAGGTGTATTCCTTGAAGCCAGCGGCAACGTAACGCTTGAAAACATAAAAGAATACGTAAAAACCGGTATCGACGCCGTAAGCAGCGGCGCAATAATCCATCAGGCGACTTTTAAAGATTTCTCAATGAAAATGAAAGGATAAATATGGATACAGTAGAAATTATAAATCATTTAGATGAAAAAGATAAAAAACTGCTTGATTTTATTGCATATGAACTTTTAAAAAAAGAAAAATACAAAAATTTAAGAGAGGAAATAGAAAAAAGAAGAGAAGAAATAAAAAAAGGCAACACATTATCTCACGAAGAAGTTTGGAATGTTTAAATTGGTTTATGCAAAAAGCATAAAAAAAGACATTAAAAATTTAGACACAAAAACAAAAGAAAAATTAAAAAATGAGATTGAAAAATTACAACATTTCCCAAATCTTTCACAAATAAAAAGATTAAAATCTTACCCGTTTGCCGATTTTAGATTAAAAGTCGGAAATTACAGAGTTTTATTTGATGTTGATTTTGAAAATCAAGAACTTCACATATTAAAAATTGCACATAGAAAAGATTTATATTAAGGAGCGGCCATTCTAATAGAAGACAAAAATTTCGAATACGGACATTTCATAGGAATAAAACCCGCCAAAGAGATAATCGAATACATCAGACAAAAACACGACTACGAACTTCAGTACTGGGATTTTATCATCACATACGATGAAATGAACGAAAGGGATCTGGCGTACTGCTATAACCCTTATAAAGGCATTGAGAGAATTGACAACATCCCCGAAACTTCCAAAATAAGAATAAAAAACGCCAAAATTTTCGAACCGCTCGATATTTATCAAAAATGCGCGGTTTATGCAATGGTGGAATCTCCTGCAAGTTTAATTACAGGTAGATTCGGAAGCGGTAAAACCTTGCTCGCCACGGCGACGGCGCTTAGCCTTACAAAGAAAAAAATATTTATAACACGTCCTCCCATCGGTATCAGCAGCGACTACGACATAGGATTTCTTCCCGGAAGCAAAAATGAAAAAATGCTCGAATGGGCGGGGGGATTTTTGAGTGCGCTTAATTTCCTATACAGGGATTTGAAAGGCCAAAGTTACGACAGCATAAAAAGCCAGCTCTTTTTTGAAAAATTCGAAATAATACCGCTTAATATGATTCAGGGGGTTTCCATCCTTGAAAGCGAAATTTTAATAGTGGACGAAGTCCAGCTTATAACGAGGGAATATATGAGTATGATACTTTCCCGTATGAGCGAAGGCAGTAAGCTGTTTTTACTCGGTGATTTGCACCAGACATATTCCACAATCGACAAACAGGACAGCGGCCTATTTAGACTCCAGCAGGTACTTCCGCACGAAGCGCTCGCATGGGTGGATCTGCAAAAAATATACAGAAACAAACTGACCGAAATAGCCATAAAACTTTTAGAATAGCCTGTTTTCCGATTCGAAAATTTTTAAAACGGCAAACAGCACCAGCGATATCGCAAACATTATAACGCTCAGGCTCATAGCCGTATCAATGTCGCCGTTAAAAACGGCGGAAAAAATTTCAATGGAAACCGTGTTCGTTTTAAAAGGAATATTCCCTCCCAACATCAGGCTCATTCCAACCTCTCCCAAGATCCTTGAAACACTCAAAATAAACGATACGGCAAACACCCTTTTTATATTAGGCACTATTACGAACAAAAACGTGCTCAGTCCGCTTTTGCCGGACAGATAGGAAGCCTCCCTAATATTTTTTGGAAACTGTCTCACCGAAGCTATCAAAGGTTTTACAAACAAAGACACGGAAGCCACAAAACCTGCCAACACCAGCCCCCAGAAACCGAAAACTATATGAAAGTCGGTTTTTAAAAGCAACCTTCCAAGCAACCCGCTATCCCTAAAAAGCCACAAAAGTAAAAAACCCGTGGCTATCGGAGGAAAAAGAAGCGGCAGATCAACTATCATATAAACAAATTTTTTTAGAACGCCGTTTTCCTCCGTTAAATAAAACACCAGGGGTATACTTAAAAAAACCAATAACAAAACATCCGCCGAAACAACCTCCAGCGTGAGTTTTATTGAAAAAAGCGCTTCAGAGTTCATATACCGTATCCTTTCAGATAATTTCTAACTTTTTTGGATTTAAGATATCCGATAAAACTTTCCGTTCCTTCGTCTTTTTTCAAAACAGAAATTCCGAACAAAACAGGCTTGTAATATTTCTGAGGAATGTCCAGGGCAAAAAACCTGCCCTTTAGTAAAATCGAAGCCGTCTTGCTTGCAACCGCCGAATCGCACTGATTCATTATCAGATAATTTATACCCTGCGGCATCATGGATACAGTAAACACACCCGGATGCAGATTCAAATTATCAAACGCCTCCCGTGCGGCTTTTCCGTATATGGTTGTTTCAGGGTTAGGAAGCGCCAGGCGTTTCAGTTTATTTATATCTTTTAAGGATTTTAGTTTGGTTTTTGTCAAAACGACAAGTTTGCCGTACCCCAGCAACATAAAATTTTTAAAACCGTTTTTGTTTAACGTTTCTTTGTCGCCTATTATCATATTAAGAGTATGCAATTTCGCCTGTGCCATTAACATTCCCAAAGGTGCGTATACGGCATTTACTTTTATTTTATGGGAAGAGTCATAATCACTGATCAGTTTAACAAAAACATCTTTATAACCTCCCGGAATTCCTACATAAACATCACCGAAAAGATGCATAAAACACACCAGCGCAAAAATCAAAACCCTCATTTGCCCTCCTTCGTAATATATTTTTTTATATAACGCTTCGTTTTTTATATTTTCCTTATCAAAGGATTGTAAGCCTTGCTTGAAACCACGACTTTGTCCCCTACTTTCAGCTCCTCCGCCTCTTTTTTGGAAATAACCACCTCAACTATCTGGTTCGCAATCGAAACAACCGCGATATTTATAACGTCAACCCCCACTATGTCGATAATCTTGCCTTCAAACGCGAACTTCGCCGACCCGCTTGTTTTTAACAAAAGCTCCTTAGGCGAGGAAAATTTTTCTATTTTTCCGTTGTTTAGCACAATCATTTTGTTTGCAAGCCTGTATATTTCGCTCGGGGAATGGGAGACCATAACGGTCGTTAAATCGAAAATTTTGTGAAATTCCGCTATATCGTTTTGAAGTTTTTCCCTCATTAAGGGATCGAGTGCGGAAAAAGGTTCGTCCATAAGTAAAATTTTCGGTTTTCTCATCAGCGCCCTGCAAAGGGCGACCCTTTGTTTCTGCCCCCCGCTCAGCGTGTTCGGATATCTGCCGGCAAGTTCACCGAGCCCCGCCATTTCCAAAAGCTCGGCCGCAAGTTTTCTGTTTTTTTTCACATATAAAAGATTTTCAAGAACACTCATATTCGGAAACAGCGCAAAATCCTGAAAAACAAACCCCACCTCCCTTTTCTGCGGCGGCAGTTTTATTTTTCCGTCCTGCCACACCTCGTCTTCCACAAAAATCTCGCCCTCACACTCCTCAAGCCCTGCGATTATCCTAAGAAGCGTGGTTTTTCCGCTGCCGCTCGGACCCGAAATTGCCAGAAAATCGTTCTTTTTTATTTCAAAAGCGCATAAAAGCTCCATCTCTCCGCCGCTTCCGTGAAGTTTCTTTTTTATATCCACTTTAATCATAAAAACCTCTTTTTCTGATTTTCATTAAACGTATATACGAACAACAGTACGATAAAACTTATAGCAAGCATTATAAGACTGTAAATATGCGCGCTTTCATAATCAAGCGTTTCTACATAATCATATATGGCCACACTCGCAACCTCCGTTTTGCCCGGAATCGAACCTCCCACCATCAAAACGACACCGAATTCCCCGACCGTGTGCGCAAAGGTAATAATGATTGCGGTCATCAGGGATGTTTTGATATTGGGAAGTATTACCTTAAAAAGGGTGGTGATTCTTCCTTTGCCGCTTAAATAGGAAGCTTCGATTATATTTTTCGGCACGTTTTCAAAACCGTTTTGCAGCGGCTGAATCATAAACGGAAAAGAGTATATGCTGCTTGCAACAACGAGCCCTTCGAAAGTAAAAACAAGCTTTACATTAAACATTTCCTCAAAAAACCTGCCTACCGGTGAACTTTGGGACAAAAACACCAACAGATAAAATCCCAAAACCGAAGGGGGCAGCACAATGGGAAGGGCGCTTACAGCCTCCAAAACGGGTTTGAATTTGGATTTTGTGGAACTTAAAAACCACGCAAAAGGAATCCCTATTACAAGCAAAATAAGAGTGGTAAAAAAAGCAAGTTTGAAAGAGAGTAAAAAAGGCGTAAAGTCTATATTCATTCAAAAACCTTTTCTACTGCTACATCGTTTGCCTTAAACATTACGAAAACGTCTTTTTTAAAATTGTCATATCCCCTAAGCGTAATACATTCCATTTCAAACCCCTCCACATCAACCGTTACACTTGAAAGTATTTTCCCTCTGCTGATTTCGGTAACTCTACCTTTTAACGCATTTTCAAAATCGCATTTTTCATTTGAAACACTGACCGCCGTAGGCTTTATAATAAGCTGTGCTTTTTTACCCACCTTCAGATCGATATTCATCTCCAGCATCAAAACATTTACGTTTTGGGAGCCGATTTTAAATTTAATTAAATTCAGTCTTTCAAGCGAATATATATCCGTAATTTCGCCGATTAATCTGTTCACTTTTTCCCTTTAAAATATATAACCGTATTTTTTAAACACCTTTTTTGCATCGTCAGAAAAAATAAAATTATAAAATTCACGCGTACCGTTTTTATTATTAAGCATTATTATACCCTGATTTATTGGCTTATAAAGGTTTTTAGGAACGTCCGCAAAATTTTTGTATTTTTTCATTTTCGGGGAAAAAAGCGAACTTTTCGCCACAATTCCGATATCCGCCGAATTGACGGTATAAGGTATAACCGCACTTACCGTCTCGGCATACACGAGCTTGTCCGCAACACTGCCGTACACCCCCGCATTTTTCATAGCTTCCACCGCCGCCCTTCCGTATGGAGCGGTTTTAGGATTCGCCAAAGCGATTGATTTTGCGTTTAACAGGGCTTTTTTAAAATTATCCAGTTTAATGTTCTTTACGCTGAAAAGCGCTATGGCACCTTTTGCGTAAACTTCGGGTTTGCTTTTTACTAACCCCTTTTTATAAAGAAATTCGGGATATTTCATATTGGCGGACATAAATATGTCGTATTCCGCCCCGTGTATAATCTGAGCGGTCAGCTTCCCGCTGCTTGCAAGAATCACATTCACCTTTACATCAGGATATTTACGATTGAACTTTTTGATAATTTCCGGCATTGCGTAAGTAGTGTTCGCGGCTGCGGCAACATAAATCTGAGATGCGAAGAGTGATATAAAACCGCTGATCAAAAGAATAAAAAAAAGCATTCGTTTTCCTTTGTCGTTATATATCTTAAGATATAACGCTATTATAATATCTTTTTTTATTACAGTCAATACAAAAATCAAATAATCTTGTTTTTCATAATTTCGACAATGCTCTTGTCAACCCCCGACATGGACTCGGCAACTTTTTTTAAATTCCTTATACTGTATGTAATATCGTTTTCCAAAATCCCGTCACTGTAAACAGGTTTGCCCTCCAAAGCGAACATTGCTGATTCATATCCCGTTTTAGCCCCCAGAAAAACCTTCAGCGAACACGCCATTTTCGCCCCGTCGCATATTACACCGTTGATGTTTTGAATAACAAACGACACGGCATTTTTAGAAACATCCCTTCTTCCGCTTTGAAGATACGCAATAGCACCGGCAACACCGCAGCCGCTTGCAAACGCGGCTCCGCATACAGGGGAAAGCCTCCCGATAAACAGTTTCACATAAATCGTTATAAGCATACTCAAAGCAACCGCTTTTAATATGTCTTTTTGTTCAAAACCTGTTTCCCCGCCGTAAACCCACACCGGCAGTACCGCGCTTATTCCGTGATTTCCGCTTCCTACCAGACTCATGGCCGGAAAATTCACCCCTTCCATCCTCGCATCCGACGCGGAAGAGGTGAGAGCCAAAATTTTAGACAAAACATCATTCCCGCCAAAACTTTTTCCTATATTTAACGCACAGTCGTTATTAAGCCCTATTTCGGCCAGCTTTAAATTCATATCAACAGCCTCTTTGACAAATCCTACGTCTTCTTCGATAAGATCATACAGAATGTCAAAATTCTGATTTTTCAGCCAGTTTTCGATATCGGATATGTCGTTTTCAGCCGTTTTGTACGGAAATTTCATCTCTTTTTCCGGTGTTTTGACAAAAGAAACATAATCATGATATTTTTCGCTGACAACTTCACAGCCGTTAAGGTTGCTTTTTATAAAAATTTCCCTGCCTTCTATTACGTTTAGCTCTATTAAATCCATAAATTCTTCAGCTTTTTTTAAACACTTTTCATCCACATCTTCAAATATATTTAAACCTTTTTCTTTCTTTCCGCATACAAATCCGAGCGCAAAGGCAAGTTTTACGCCGAACTTTCTGCCGGTGTTGGGAATAGGCACATACATGGCGTTTTTCATTAAATTGGTGTTTATAGTAAGTTTAATTTTTCCGTTTACGTTTAAACCGGCATATTCCTTTAAATAAGCGGCATTTAAAGCAATGGCGGCCGGTTCGGTACATCCGAGGGCAGGTTTCATCTGAGGCAGCAAAACTTCTTTCAAGGTATACATAACAACGCCTTTTTATTGAAAGTATAGTAGAAAACGGTAGAAATTTATAGTAAAAAATTGCTAAAAAAGGAGGGGTTAGAGACCTTTTTCCTTTTTATATTCGACTACAGCCGCATAAACTTCGTCTTTTATATGAAGTTTTTCTTTTTTGAGTTTTTCAAGCTCAAGCTCTTCCATATGCTCTCTTCCCGCTTCCACTTCGTCTATTATTTTATTAAGTTCCGCGTGTCTTTCGATAAGTTTGGCTATATGCGGGTTTTCAGCAGCCACTTTTTCCATTACTGGTATTAATTCCGGACAACATTCTTTAAACATTTATACTCCTTTTTTATTTTTAATAATTTTACCATATTTTCGAAACAATATTAAATCTTTAACCGGCCGTTTTTTAGCACCTTGAGCCGGAAGTTCAATTTATATCGCATCTCGAATCGTCGAATTCGTCGTCATCGTCAAACTCTTCATAAAAATCGTCATAATCCTCATCCAGCTCTTCCCTGTTTTTTTTAGGGCTGCATATTTCGCATTCGGTAATTTCATAATCCTCTACGTTTTGCAGATATTCCTCAATTTCCGAATAAAAATTGTACGGTATGAATTCAAGTTTGGTGTTTAAGTTTAAATCCTCTTTTTTTTCAAAAACCGCATCACACAAATCCGAATGTATTTCAATATTTTTATTCTCATTATCAATAATAAGCATATATCCCATTTCAGGCCTTTTTTTTGAAATTATATCATTTTAGAGTTCTGATTGCGGGAGTTTGAAAGTATATTTGTTAAACGCTCTTGTAATAATTTTTACTCTTTCCGTTTATATATAATTTTTACTTATAACAGATATAATTTATCCTTAATTTCGTTAAACTTCGCTTCAAAAAAAGGAGAATCAATGCAGCAGATGATTTTACAGGAAAAATATCCGGTATTCGTACTTGACGTGGAAAAAAACGAAACACACTATAAAACGGCGGGTGAAATAATAGAGTTTTTCAAAGAAAAAATAAACGCGCACCCCGTATGTACGTATATCGGGGAATTCGACCATTACGCACACACAAAATCGCTTCCCGAAGGTGAAATAAACCCTGAAATAAACGACTGTAAACTTGTGCTTTTCTGTTTCGGAAACAAACTGCCCAACGGAAAAATCCCGGCGGCAAGACCGAGAAGCATAAGCGTGACGGAATATAAGGACAAATTCGAAATAGCCTTTCTTGAAGCACCGGCTTTAATAGCAAACGAAGTTATGGAAGGTTGGGTTAAAGAGCTTAAAAACAGTCTTTAATCCCTCTTTCATTTTTTAGATTTATAATATAAAAAATCTAAAAAAGGAGGGGAAGATGAAAAAGCTCATCCTTTTGAGTTTAACCGGTTCCATAATCTTCGCCGAAAACATACTCCCCGCACAATTCGGCAACTGCACACAAATTTCATTTTTTAACAAATACAACGCACCCATAGCCATTAACGATTATATGCAAATAATTAAAAAATATTCCTGCGGCAGTAACATCCTTTACATAGGTATAGAAGACAGAATACCCGGAATTTTAAAACTTTCGACGGACAAAAACACAAACGACTTTTTATTAAAATACTTCGCATTACAAAATTATCCGGCCGCCGTGTATGTGGACAAACGGTTTCAAAAAGGTGTAATCGCCGTCCAACTGGACAATAACAAAGCTTTAAAAGTACTTTTTTACGGTACCGATTACAAACAGGCGTTAAGTGATATTAAAAAACTTAACATAAAAAAAACGGCTAAGAAGTTATAACAACTTTAACATCCGCCCCCTTTGCAAAATAAGGGGCGGTTGTCACTATACTGTCGACTCCCGTTTTCGCATAATCTTCAACATTGTTAATGTTTATACCTCCTGCACTGATAACCTTTATATTGTGTTTATGAGCCTCTTTTACAATTTTTTCGGTCGTTTCAACATCTATTTTGTCAAGCTGAAGCACATCTATACCGATTTCTATCAGTTTTTTTGCATGATCAAAACTTTTAGCCTCAGCCACCCATTTTTTCTCGATCGATCTATTCCTAAGTTTTTTAAATTCCTTATAAAATTTCTCCCATCCCCCGTACAAATTAATGTAATTGTCGAATATCAGAATCGTTTCGGTTGTCGTTACCCTGTGAGGAAGTCCTCCGCCGTCCATAACCGCCTTAAGAGCGATTTTTTTAGTAAAAGGAATAACCTTTCTGGTTGTAAGTATTTCAATATCAGGATTAAATTTTCTTGCCTTTTTTGTCATTTCATATACATAAGTAGATACGCTTAATGCATATTCATATATATTTTGAGCCACTTTCCACAAAATCAAAACATTTTCCCCGTGAGCTTCAAACAGTCTACTTCCGCCTCTAATGAAATTTCCGTCTTTTTCTTTAAAAACAACTTTTAAATTCAATTTTTCAGCAAGTTTTTCGATAATTTCATTAGCTGTGACGATACTGTCTTTTCTTGTAAAAAACGTTATTTTCCCTTCGTCTTTTATTTCAAGCAGTTCCTGAGTCAAATCAAACATAGGCATATCTTCGTTTATAAGCCTGTCTATTTCTTCATAAGTAAAATACATCATACCCTCCGTTATATATAAAAACATATAACGCATTATAACACTTTTTTTTATCAATTACTATGATAGATAATAAATTTTTAAAAGTTAAGATTCAAAAATTCAACAAAAACTTTAGATCACAAAGTACTACACTCATCTAAGCGGCAATAAAAGGAATATTAACAGAATTACAATCTGTTAGTTAAGATTTATTTATGCTCTTCTTTATTTCTTTTTTTCATACTTTGTACATCTTTTTCCAATGAATCAATCCTTGCACTTATAACAGTGAGCTTATGCCAGATAAAATAACAGACAACAGCTAAAATAACAAATAATACCAAACCTCTAAAACATTCTTACGAATGGAACAGAGATTGCTTGTAATGAATATGAGAAGGTTAAAAGTAAGGGATTATCATACAATAAAGGAATTAAGAAGAGAAATTAGGGATTCAAAA
>NZ_JBMYAU010000058.1:0-8414 GCF_053994455.1 Nautilia sp.
AAGACGCCGTGGTTAAAGACCCGGAAGTAATCCATTCTATCGAAAATCCTTACAGCAAAGTGGGAGGCCTTGCTATACTTTTTGGTAACCTTGCGGAAGAAGGATGTGTTATTAAAACAGCAGGAATCACAGGAGAGAGAAAATTCAAAGGACGCGCGGTATGCTTTAACTCCCAGCAAGAGGCAATAGAAGGAATCACAAGTGGCAAAATCAAAAAAGGAGATGTTGTCGTTATCAGATACGAAGGTCCTAAAGGTGGTCCTGGAATGCAGGAAATGCTGGCACCCACAAGTCTGATTATGGGTATGGGACTCGGTGATAAAGTAGCACTGATTACCGACGGTAGATTCAGCGGCGCCACAAGGGGACTTAGTATCGGTCACGTATCCCCTGAAGCGGCGGAAGGCGGAATGATAGGTCTTCTTAAAGATGGGGACATAATTGAAATAGACGTTGATAATTTCTCAATAAACGTCGATTTATTCGAAGAAGAGATTGAAAAAAGAAAAAAAGAATTCACCCCTATTAAAAAAGAAGTGCCGGGCAAATGGCTAAAACAGTATAGAATGCTTGTAACAAACGCAAGTAACGGGGCAATTTTAAAAGCCGAATAATCATTTTGCCCTTTCGGGCGTAAAGGTAAAATTTGAGGATTAAAATATACATTGCTGTAATACTGCTTTCAATCGGTATAGTCGGACTTTCCTTATATTACGGCGAAAAAAGTATTAAAATTATCAAAAAGCAGATGGTAGAAAATGTTTATGAAGACAGAATGAACGAATATAATGTCTTTTATCAAAATAAAAAAATATTTTTGGACTCTTTTGCAAAATTTTTAGTTTCGTCTCCGACGGTAATTAAGGCATATTTGACAAACAACAGGGAAATGCTCATAAATTACGTAAAACCTTTGTATAAAAATTTACATTCTTCACATATTATAGAAGAGATACATTTTTTTAAAAGACCCGCTATAAGTTTTGTAAATTTTGCAAATTTGAAAAAGTACGATTTCAGTGTGGCAAAAGCAAGAGCCGATATCATCTGGATAAACACATCATTCGCACCTTTAAACCATTTTTATGTATGCCGGTTATACGCCGGACTTAGGGCAACATATCCCATAATATACAAAGACAAACTTCTCGGCAGTCTTTCGTTCGGCGTTAATATAGACGTTTTTAAAAAACTGTTTGAAAAAGTGGGGGCTAAAGACGTCAGCATATATTTAAACGACACTATCTTACAACAGATGCTTTTGCCTCAAAAACACAGTTTTTATAAAACATTGCCAAAATACGAAAATTACAGGGTGTTAGGAAATATATTTAAAAATATCACTCTAAAACAAGGTTACGAAACACATAATGATATTGTATATACAAAAATAAAAATAGTGGATTTTTTCGGCAACACTATGGCCTACCTTATAATTAAAGACGATATAAGCAAGTCCATCAATACGTTAAAAACGGTTCTGAAAGAAAAAATGAGTATCGAAATATTCGGCTTTATTATTATTTTTACAATTATTTTTGTTTTGTTTAAATGGCTTTTTGACAAATTAAACGAAATGAACAACATACTGAATCTGATCAAAAACCAGGAATTCGACAAAATACCGGAAAAATCAAAACCCAAAGACGAACTGGATATATATAAAAACAATCTGATAGATATGGCAAACGATATAAAAACATACATTTCCATACTTACCCAAAAAGTGGAAAAATATTCCGACAAAGCATATAAAGACGGACTTACCGAAATTTTAAACAGAAGGTTTCTGGAAGAAAAAGCGGACGAACTGTTTTTAAAATATAAACTTTCTGATATGCAGGTTGGTATAATAATGCTTGATATTGACAACTTTAAAGTTATTAACGATTCTTACGGTCACGATGCGGGAGATTTGGTATTAATAACCCTTGTAAACAAAATTAAAAAAATTATAAGAAAAGACGACATCTTTATCAGATACGGAGGAGAAGAGTTTGTCATTATTCTTCCTAATTCAAATATAGAAAACACCTTTAAAATAGCCGAAAAAATACGACGGGAAATTGAAAGCACCGAAATAAAAATAGGAGACAAACACCTTTCATTCACCATAAGTCTGGGTATAAGCGAAATTCACAAAACCGACAGCAGCATTTACGATGCAATAAAAAGAGCCGATTCTAATCTTTATAAAGCAAAAAGAAACGGTAAAAACAGGGTTGAATTATAAAAGAATTTGCATGAAACAGTTAATAAACCAGGCATTGAAAACGGCTCTTTTAATTATCAAACTCGTTATTCCTTTTTACCTTTTAGCCGATATTCTGATTTACCTCGGAATACTTCAAAAAATATCGTTTATTTTTGAGCCGATTACTTCTATAATGGGGTTATCCCCCGAAGTCTCACTTTCCATTGCGGCGGGAGTGCTTTTTAATCTTTATGCGGCTATAGCGTTTGCCGCACCTCTGGGATTAACGCCTTACGAATGGACGATTCTCGGGCTTTTTTTAGGTATTGCGCACGCATTGCCTGTTGAAAATACGATTATGAAAAAACTATCAATGCCTCACTGGTATTCTACATTGCTTAGAATTGGTGTCGGAATCATCGCCGTAATAGTCTTCCGGTTTCTTCCGGTTCACATTGAAGGCAAAAGCCTTCAAAAAGACATATCTCTGCCCCATTACGGTTCGTTTTGGGAGATGCTCGGCACTTCTTTATATAACGCATCCGTTTTGGCGGTTAAAATTATTATATTGATTACTATTATTATTTTTATAATGCATTTTATCAGAACAAAACTCTTTAAAAACAAAAACCTCAGCGCTTCCTTTTCAATAATAACAGGGATAATTTTAGGAATTACCTACGGAGCGGGAGTACTTATAGCCGAAAAAGACAAACTCACAAAAAAAGAGCTTTTATATGTCGGAACGTTTCTTATGATAGCCCACTCTTTAATTGAAGACCCTCTTTTATTTGTTCTGTTCGGGGCAAATCTTTGGGTTTTAGTCGGAATAAGGCTTATTTTGGCTGTTATATTTTCATATCTTGTCGTAAAATTTTATAAGGCTTAAGCAAAAATTTCCAATTTTTTAGAATCGTCAAAAAGCCTGTCAAACAGTTCTTTCGCTTTTTTTACCTCATCAAGTGTGGCCTTCATCTGTTTTAGCACGTCATCAAACGTTTTAACGCCTTCTTCTTTCAATGCATTCAAATAATTGTCATTTTTTATTTCAGGAAGCATGGATTTTAACATTTGGACGGTATTTGCCATAACCTTTTCATTCGCTTCTTTTTGTTTCATAAATTTTTCAAAAAGAGGTTCTATTTTTTCAAAAGCCTCTTTTATCTCTTTAAGGTCCTGCTCACTAAGCCCGTTGCCTTCGTAATGAAATTCATATCCGTATTCATGCTTTATTGTAAATTCTTCAGATTCAAATTCTCCGCCTCTTTTATAAGAGCTGAGCGCTTCTATGGAATCAAACATTTTAAGATCAATTTTATCACCGTCACTTGTTGTAAAAGAAAAATTAAAACTTGCAGAATTCAATCCGTATCTGTCGATGCTTAACATATAACACCCCCGAGTGTTTTATACCAAATCGGCAAAATCGTAAACCCGTTAAATTTTAGATCTGTTAAAAGCATGTTTTTTACCCGAAAAATTTTTTCGGGAATTATTCTTCCTCTTCAACTTCTATCGCCTGATATGTATAAATCACCGGATGATACATCAGACAGTCTCCCGGCAGTCCCGCTTTCATACAAAGGTGTGCAAAGAAAAGCTCAAACGCCGGCAATTCTTCCCAAACACTCGGAAGGAAAGTGGCCTGATGGTTTGCAAGCTGCAAAATAACCCCGTCAATCCCCGGACGTATTTTTCTCATTAGGTCTTCTTTATCCTCATATTCAAGTTTTTCCGGAATTGTAAGTACACTTACTTCGATTTTCACCCTCTCAAACTCTTCAGGCGCTAAAGGCGGAAACCTCGGATCTTCAAACGCGGCTGCCTTCGCATTTGCAACCACATCATCAATAAGGGGTCTGTACGGCAAAATGGAACCGATACAACCCCTTAAATTAGAGCCTCTCGGTTTGTCTTTCATTTTAAGCGTAACAAAGCATGCCCTTTTTTCGGCTAAAAACGAATATTTTTTTATCCATTCTTCTTTGTCTATAAGCTTTTTACCTTCAAATTCTTCCAATATGGACATTCTTGCAAGTTTTAACAAAACTCTTAAATCTTCCATTTCCCCTCCTTTATATTTTATTTATTATATCATAATTCTTTAGTCTTTTCCACTAAACTATTTGCTTAATTGTGCCTTTTCCTCAAGTTTATAAAGCCAAATAAAGACATCCACCACGGCCTCATACATTTTCGGCGGTATTTCTTCTCCGATTTCAACATTCAAAAGCATATCAGCAAGAGTTTCGTTTTGAAAAAGAGGCACATCGTAAAGCTTTGCTTTTTCTATAATCTTTTTTGCAATTTCCCCTTTGCCCTTTGCAATCACTTTAGGAGCGTTTTGTTCATAAGCTTTGTATTTTAACGCCACGGCTTTATTCATATTTGTAAATTTTTTCATATACAGGACCTTTTTTTGTCAGTGTAGATTTGTATAGATATACCTCAAGAGGTATTTCAAATTCAATGTTTTCATATTTTTTAAGCTCGTCCCGGAATTTTTCATCTTTAATGTTTTTAATTCTGCAAAGCGTTATGTGAGGTTTAAAGGGTTTGTCGTTTTTTAAACCGAATTTTTCGTTTATCTGTCTGTTTATATCGTCACCGACATCCGCTTTTAAATATAAAATTTTATCCCCGAACGTTCCAATCCCTTTAACTTTTAACATTTCATTTTTCACTTTTAATTTAGTTTTATATTTTTCGGGTTCGTCATCCCCTATGAATTTATGCGTTAGGTGAAGATTCCATCCCTCTACCCATTTGCCTTCTATATATTTGGATAAATCTTGTTTAAGAGCCCCGTATATCGGAAAACTCACAGGCGTTGCGATAAAAAGCCTCATTTTAAAAACCTTGAGACTATACTAAAAATTATACTTAACACAATACTTATAATAATTGAAGAAGTAATCGGAAAATAAAATTTAAAATTTCCTTTGTCTATTACGATATCACCCGGAAGCCTGAAAAGCGGAAACCCTTTAAATACATACAAAATCAGACCGATCAGAATAAAAACAATTCCTGTAAAAATGAAAATTTTAGCCATTTTCAGCCTTTTTTATATATTATATCAAATTAGTTATAATTTCATTAAAAAAGGACAATTATGCCTATGACAATAACCGAAAAAATTTTTGCGGAACACATCGGCCGCGAGGTTAAACCGGGTGAAATAATTATGTGCGATGTGGATATGACAATCGGAAACGACATAACAACACCTATTTCAATCAGGGCTTTTAACGAAAGCGGTGCCGAAAAACTTGCCAAACCTGATAATTTCGCAATAGTTCTTGACCACTTTATCCCTCCAAAAGACATTGCAAGTGCAAACCAGGCTAAAATAAACAGGAATTTTGCGTATAAACACGATCTTAAAAACTTTTTTGACGAAAAAGATATGGGAATCGAGCACAGATTACTTCCTGAAAAAGGTCTTGTAATTCCTGGTGACGTTATTATCGGTGCGGATTCTCACACTTGTACACACGGCGCTTTAGGAGCTTTTTCTACGGGTATGGGTTCTACCGATATTGCATTTTGTATGATTACCGGAAAAAGCTGGTTTAAAATTCCTGAGAGTATCAAAGTCATATTCAAAGGTGAAAGAAAGCAGCACGTTTACGGAAAAGATCTGATCTTAGAACTTATCAGAAGAATAGGCGTTGACGGCGCATTATACAAAGCTCTTGAATTCACGGGAGAAGTTATTGAAAACCTGCCTATGGATGACAGAATGAGTCTTTGTAACATGGCGATTGAAGCGGGAGCCAAAAACGGAATCGTAGCTTATGACAAAATTACCGAAGCGTTTTTAGAAGAAGTTAAAAAATACAATCCTTTAAGAAGCGAGCCGAAAATCCACTATTCGGACCCTGATGCAAACTATTCTCAGATAATTGAAATAGACGTAAACGAATTAGAACCGCTTGTGGCGTATCCGTTCCTTCCAAGTAACGGCAAACCTATCAGTCAGGCCGTTAAAGACGATATCGAAATAGATCAGGTATATATCGGAAGCTGCACAAACGGAAC
This sequence comes from Nautilia sp., assembly GCF_053994455.1. Lineage (NCBI taxonomy): Bacteria > Pseudomonadati > Campylobacterota > Epsilonproteobacteria > Nautiliales > Nautiliaceae > Nautilia > Nautilia sp. The sequence continues at coordinate 6,239 of NZ_JBMYAU010000058.1, forward strand.
ATTAAGCGATCTTAGAATTGCCGCTGAAATACTTAAAGGTAAAAGAGTTCACAGAAGAGTAAGACTAATCGTTACTCCTGCAACTCAAAGAATTTACAAACAGGCCGAACACGAAGGAATCCTTGATATCTTAATTGACGCCGGTGCTGTTGTGGCAAACCCTACATGCGGTGCCTGTCTTGGAGGATATATGGGAATTTTGGGTGACGGGGAAAGAGCCGTAGCCACTACAAACAGAAACTTCAGAGGAAGAATGGGAAGCAGAAGCAGTGAAGTATATCTTTCAAACTCTGCAGTAGCAGCCGCAAGTGCAATCGCCGGTAAAATCGCAGATCCGAGAGACCTTTAATATATTCTTCTCCCTTCCTTCAATAATAGGTAAATATAAGAAAAACAAAACTTCAGTATTACAATGGGTGACAGACACTTATAATGCAAATACCCAAAAAGGGTATAATTTATTTTTGAAGCTGAATTTTTACAGGGCCCAATTTCATAGCGTTAATAACAGTCCCTCCGTTTTGGATCCAGGCTTTCATTCCGCCTTTTAAAACATATACGTTATTGAATTTGTACCATTTTTTAAGTGTGGCCGCTGCAAGTAAAGCCCTGTGTCCGGTTCTGCAAACCGTTACTATTTTTTCGTCAGGTTTGATTTTTCCTTTTTTTACCGCTCCGTAAATTACACCTCTGGGAATTAATTTAGCTCCTTTAATATGTCCTGCTAAAAATTCTGGCAGCTCTCTGACATCCACAATTTTAACTTTTCCTTCTTTAATCCATTTTTTAAGCGTTTGTGCGGTTACAAAGTTGTTCCCTACAATTTTCAAAGCTTCCGCCTTTTGTGCTTTAACACCATCTAAAGGGTTGTATGCAAACAACAATCCCACACTCAACAAACCGCCGATTACCAGTTTTTTCAACACAAAAGCTCCTTAATTTTTTTTTCAAAATCAAGTATAATATAATTTTCATATTCTTATTAATAATATAAGCAAATTTTATAAGGCGAATAATGGACTATCTTATACCGGAATGGAAAACTCAAGAATTCGTACAATTGGTGTTTCCTCATAAAGAAACTGACTGGAACTGCTGTTTGAATGAAGCAATCAATACTTTTACTGAAATAGCCTATGCAATAGCACAATATGAAAAAGTATTAATATGTTATCAGGATAAAAACACAATTTCTCATTTAAAACATAAAAACTTTATATTTAAAAAAATAAAAAACAACGATACATGGGCAAGAGACTTCGGCGCCATCAGTGTAAAACAAGATAATAAAGTAAAACTGCTTGATTTTAAATTTAACGGATGGGGACTAAAATTCCCCGCAAATTTAGACAATCAGATATCCCGTAAACTGTTTAACATTGATAAAAGCTTCAATTTTGTTCTTGAAGGCGGAAGTATCGATACCAACGGCAAAACATTATTAACCACCTCCCGGTGTTTATTGGAACCGAACAGAAACTATCCTTTATCAAAAGAAGAAATAGAAAATTTTTTAAAAAAAGAACTTTTTATAAATGAAATAATATGGTTAAAACACGGTTTCTTAGAAGGCGACGATACCGATTCGCATATAGACACCCTGGCAAGATTCATAAACGAAAACACCATTGTTTACTGTAAATGTAATAATAAAAACGATATTCATTATGAAGAACTTACAAAAATGGAAAAAGAACTTAAAAAAACCGGCTACAACCTGATCCCGCTTCCGCTTCCCGAGCCTAAAATATGGGACGATCACCGTCTGCCTGCTACCTACGCCAACTTTTTAATAATTAACGGTGCGGTTTTACTTCCAATATATGAAGACAAAAACGACAAATATATTTACGATATGTTTTGCAAAATATTTCCGAACAGAGAAATCATCCCTATAAACGCAAACACACTTATAAAACAGCACGGCTCAATACACTGTATTACAAAAGAATATTTTGCAAATCATTTAAAAAATTGAATCTTTCTTTTTTCATTTAGCAAAAAATAATTGAGGAAGAAATAAAAAGTATATTATATGTAAAACAAATAAGCAATAAAGCATTATAAAGGAAAAAACGATTAAACTAAAAGAATTGAGTATCAAACAATACAAAAGTGCCAGACCCTATTAATATTAGAATAATTGAAATAAAAGATTTAATAATTGAAGTGTTGC
>NZ_JBMYAU010000059.1:0-10867 GCF_053994455.1 Nautilia sp.
TAACATCGATGAAAATTATGTTAATTATACATTAATCTTTCTGAGAAATAAATGGAAAAAATATGCTATTAGTAGTAGAAAAGATCCTAATATTTCTAAAAAAGATATTGAAAATTTTTTAATCCCCATCCCACCCATCAAAGAACAACAAAAAATAGCTGAAATTCTCTCAACCTGTGATGAAGCGATAGAAAAGCAAGAAAAACTAATAAAAGAGAAAGAAAAATTTAAAAAAGCTTTAATGCAGAGGCTTTTGAATGTAGAATTGAGAATGGAGAATGGAGAATTAAAAAAATTGCCAAAAGTTAGGTTTAAGGAATTTAGCGGGGAGTGGGTTGAGGTTAGATTAAAAGATATTTTAACTGAAAAAAAAGAGTATGCTACAAAAAATGAAGGCTATACTCATTTGTCTATGAGTAAAGATGGGATTTTCCCAAAGACAGAACAGTTTGATAGGGATTTTTTAGTAAAAGATGAAAATAAAAAATATAAAATTACTAAATTTGGAGATATTTGTTATAACCCTGCTAATTTAAAATTTGGAGTGATATGTAAAAATGAATGGGGTAATGGAATTTTTTCTCCAATATATGTAACTTTTGAAGTTAATAAAAAATTTAATACAGATTTTATTAAATATATTGTTACTTCAGAAAAATTTATAAAAAAATCTCTTAAATATCAAGAGGGAACTGTTTATGAGAGAATGGCAGTAAAGCCTAATGATTTACTTTTAATGAAGATTTTTATTCCCCTAATTCTAAAAGAACAAGAAAAAATAGCCGAAGTTTTATCAACTCTTGATAAAGAGATAGATTTGTTAAAATTAGAATTAAATGAATTTAAAAAACTAAAAAAATCCCTTATGCAAAAACTATTAACGGGGAAAGTGAGGGTGAGGGTATGAAAATAGAAGTATATTGTGATGAAAATTTACCGGATTTATTTACTTCACAAAAGGCAAAAGATAAATATATGTTTATTGGAGGTATATGGATTGATGCTAAATTACGGGATGAAATAAAAGCAAAAGTAAAAGAATTGAGAAAAAAATATAATTGTTTTGGAGAGATTAAATGGGTAAATGTTACTCCTTCAAAAGAGGATTTTTACAAAGAGATAGTAAAACTATTTTTTACTTATAACGAAAATCAAGTAAGATTTAGAACTATTATGATAGAAGCAAAAAAAGTTATCTGGAGTTATCATCAAGAAGATAAAGAACTTGGATTTTATAAATTTTATTATCAAATGTTAAACAAATGGATAAGTGATTATAATGAGTATAAAATTTTTGTGGATGTCAAAAAGAATAGAGATTTGACTAGATTAAAAATTTTAAAAGAAGTGTTAACAAATAGTTCTAAAAACTCATATATTGAAAGAGTTCAAGCTTTACCGTCAAAAGAAGTTGTATTAATTCAACTGGCAGATTTACTTATAGGAGCAGTTAGCGCAAAGTTGAATAATAAAAATCTAAAAAATAAAGCAAAGGTTAATTTAATTTCGTATATTGAAAATTTTAAAAAAATTGAACCGACTTATAAAGCTGAAAATAAGTTTAATATTTTTAAAATTAGATTAGAAGGTTCTTTATAATGAAATATTTGATTTTAAATGGTGTTGATGAATATAAAAAGTATTACGAAACAGAATATTGCAAAGCTCCTATATTTACATTTGACAATATTCCTATATATTTTCATAAAAATAGATTTTCACATGCTTTTTATGAGAGTAGTGATAGAAGAAATTCAAAAGATGTTTTTTCACAGGAAAGAGCTAAAAGAATGAGATGGATAAAATCTATTTTGAAAAGTAATACAGCTACAATTTTACAGGGATGGAATAAAAAAAAGAAACAATACGAACCATGTTTAAGAGTTGCTTATGAATATGAAAAATTTGTAGTTATTGTAAGAATTTCTTTAAAAAATGATGATACTTTAAAAGGAAACTTTATTACATGTTATTATGCGGATAATAGCTTTCAAAAGATTGAAAAATCACCTATTTGGAATAAGGAAGATTGTTTGAAATATTTAAAAGGTCGTTGATTCGCTACGCTGGCTCAACGACCAAAGCACTCGATACATTCAGACGCTATAAGCGCTGAATTCTGATGAAATTATAACATATTATTTTAAATGTTGTATAATATTTTACATAAAAAGGCACAAAAATGACACCAAATACGGCAGAAAAAGCGCTTCAAAAAAATGTTGTTGAGTTTTTAGAGTCTCTTGGTTGGAATTATATTTCTCCAAAAGAGATAAATAATTTTAAAGAAAATAAAAGTGATAGTTTATTAAAGCCTGTTTTAAAAGAGCAGTTAAATAAAATAAACGGCTTTGTTTATAAAGGTAAAAGATATAAATTTGATGAAAATACTATAAATAAAGCCGTTAATGATTTGGATATGCCGCTTATTGAAGATATAAGGCTTGTTAATCAGAAAATAAGCGACATGTTGACTTTCGGCAGGGCTTTTGAGCAGTTTTTGGACGACGGGAGTAAGAAAAGTTTTTCTTTTAAGTTTATTGATTTTGAAAATATAAAAAATAATCTTTTTCATTTCACTGAAGAATTTAAGGTTAAAGATAAAAGGATTGATATAGTTTTATTTGTTAACGGCATACCTCTTGGGGCGGTTGAGCTTAAAGCTTCAAATATGGAAACTGAAGAGGGAATTTCTCAAATGATTAGAAATCAAAAGGAAGTGCCTGAGTTTTTTAAATTTGCTCAAATATTAATTGCTGGAAATAATCATTCTCCTAAATACGCTACCCTTGGCACTCCAAAAAATTTTTGGGGAGTTTGGAGAGAGAATATAAAATTAAGCTTAAATAATAGAATGCCAACCGAACTTGATAAACTGATATATTCGTTATGCAAAAGAGATAGATTTTTGGAGTTAATAGAAAATTTTATCGTTTTTGATAAAGGTGTAAAAAAAATAGCAAGATATCAGCAGTATTTTGCTATAAAAGAAATTTTGAAAAGATTAAAAAAAGATAAAGGCGGAGTGGTTTGGCATACTCAGGGAAGCGGGAAAAGCCTTACTATGGTGATGCTTACAAAACTTATTAAAAAGAAGTTTTTAAATTCAAAAATCGTAGTTGTAACCGATAGATTGGAGCTTGATAAACAGATTCACGATGTTTTTATGAATACGGATATAGTGGCTAAAAAAGCCAATTCTTCAAGACATTTGATTGAACTTTTAAAAAGCGGTATCAGTGTAATTACGACGCTTATTCATAAATTTGACGGAGTGAAAAAGGAAAATGTAATTATAAAAGATAAAGTTTTTGTACTTGTGGATGAATCTCACAGAACCCAGGGGGGTGAGCTTCATATTGCTATGAAAAAGGTGTTTGTAAACGGTATTTATATTGCATTTACGGGAACGCCTCTTCTTAAAAAAGAAAAAAGCACATATGCTAAATTCGGAGGGGAAATTCACAGGTATACAATAGACGAAGCTGTCAGGGATAAAGCGGTTGTGCCGCTTTTATATGAAGGCAGAATGGTTGATCAATGGATTAATGATCAAAAAGGACTTGATAAAAGATTTGAAAGACTTACAAAAGATTTAAGCGATGATCAAATACAGGATTTAAAAAGAAAATGGGCTCGTTTTCAAAGACTTGCTTCAAGCGAAAGAAGACTCGAAATGGTTGCGTTTGATATTACGGAGCATTTTAAAAAGTTTTTAAAAGATACTAAATTTAACGCAATGCTTGCCACTTCTTCAAAATATGACGCACTTAAATATAAAGAAATTTTTGATGAAGACGGAGAACTAAAAACGGCTGTTGTTATATCTCCTCCGGATATGAGAGAGGGCGAGAGTGATTTGGATAGTGAAAACAAAGATTACATAATAAAAAAGTATAAAGAGTTGATTAGAGGGTATAAAAATCATAACGAGTATGAGGATATTATAAAAGATAAATTTTTGAAAGGTGAAATTGAGCTTTTAATAGTTGTTGATAAGCTGTTAACCGGTTTTGATGCGCCTGACGCAAAAGTTTTATATATTGACAAAGAACTTAAAGAGCATAATTTACTTCAGGCGATAGCAAGGGTAAACAGATTAAGTGAAGGCAAAGATTACGGTCTTATTGTGGATTACAGGGGTTTGCTCGGCGAACTTGATAAAGCGCTTACGGCTTACAGTGCCTTAAGCGGATTTGATGAGGCGGATTTGAACTCCGCTGTTTTTGACATAAAAGAAGAGATTGATAAAATTAAGACGTTTTATTCTAATTTGATGGATCTGTTTAGAGAGGCTAAGTTTAAAAGTGATTTGGAAAGTTATGAGGTTGTGTTGTCTGATAAGAAAAAGAGAAAACAATTTTATGAGTATCTTTCTGATTTTGCAAAAGCTTTAAATCTCGCATTGGTCAGTGAAAAAGCTTATGAAATTTTGAGTGATGAAGAGATAAAAGATTATAAAGAAAAGCTTAAGTTTTTTATAAAATTAAAAGAGGCTGTTAAGATTAGATATCATGAAAAAATAGATTTTAAAAAATATGAAAGCGGCATGCAAAAACTGCTTGATACTTTCATAAGTGCGGATGAGGTTATTGAGATTGTTTCACCGGTTAATATTTTTGACGCTAAGTTCGATTCACAGATAAAATCTTTAAATACGGACAATGCAAAAGCCGATGCGATTTTAAATGCAATTAGTGCTAATATAAAGGAAAATTATAAAAAAAACCCTTATTTTTATGAAAAACTTTCAAGTAAAATTGAAGAAATTTTAAATAATTATAAGGAAAAGAGGTTAAGTGAAGAGGAGAAGTTAAAAGAAGCGTTAAAACTAAAAGATGAACTTTTAACTAACAAAAGAGTTTATCCCAAAGAGCTTGAAAATGAGTTTCAAAAGGTCATTTATGATAATTTAAAAGAGGATTTTGAAAATCTTGGATTAAATGATGATGTTTTATTTGATTTTATTAAAAAAGTGGATAAATTATTTGATGAAATATCAAAAAAACCTGATTGGAAAAAAACTCAAAGAAAAAGAATTGAGGCAAATCTGGAGGATTTGTTATATGAAATTGAAGACGGATTTGATGTAAGTTTTAATCTTGATAAAATAACTCCGAAAATTGTGGGAGTGGGTATTGCAAACTATTAAAATTCAAAGGAAAAATGTAAAAAACATTTATTTAAAGGTTACACCTGATTTGGAGGTTGTTTTGACTGCTCCTTATGAAGTAAAAGAGGAATTTTTATATAAATTTTTAGATCAGAAAAAAGATTGGATTGATAAAAAATTAGCGTTTTTTTCCAAAACAGAAATAAAAAAAGAGTATGTAAGCGGGGAAAATTTTGAATATTTAGGAAAAAATTTTATACTTAAGGTAATTGAAAGTAAACAGGAATTCATGAAGATTGACGGAAATTATTGTTATTTATATGTTAAAGAAAAAAATAATTTTCAAAGAAAAAGAAAAATGATAGAGAAGTGGTACAGAGCCGAAGCCAAAAAGGTGTTTTATGAAATAATAAATAAATATATTCCTGTTGTAGAAAAAAAACCTTTAAAAGTCACAATAAGGAAAATGAAAACAAAATGGGGAAGTTGTAATTTCAGTAATTCTCATATTATTTTAAATTCAGAGTTAATCAAAAAACCCAAAGAATGTATTGAGTATGTGATATTTCATGAACTTGCCCATTTAATATTTCCGAATCATTCTAAAGAGTTTTACAATTATTTAGCTGTTTATATGCCCGATTGGAAGAGAAGAAAATTAAAATTGAATGATTAACTTCTGTTTAAAATCTCTCCTATTTTAGCTCTCATCCATTTGCCCATTTTCATATTGTGATACGCCCAGCTGAGGTATTGAATGTCTATTTCGGCGACGTCTTCGATACTCATACCTTTATATTTGCCTACACCGAATCTGAACTCCATCGGTTCGTCAAGATTTTCAAGGTGGTGTTCGATGGAGTATTTAACATCCGGGTCGAGGTCGGTTAGGCTTAGCATATACTCTATATAATCCGGATCTTTAATAAGCACGTCTTTTATTTTTTCGAATTTGTATTTGCCCTGGTAGAATTTGTCGTGAAGCACCGGTTTGGTGGTAAGTTCCACAAGTTCTTCAAAACTTTTGCCGAAGTTTTTAACGAGGTATTCGAATAAAAGCCCCAAAACTATCACGTCGCCTAATGCGTCGTGTGCGTTTATTTGAATATTGTATTTTTCGCATATATCTTTTTCTTTTTTGTAAAGCCCGAGTGCGTATCTGTTGTACTGGAGTGAAAATTTCCCCTCGGGTATGAGATGTTTTAAGACTCTGAACGTGTCGATCAGTTTAAAAAACGAATTAAACCCTTCTTTTTTGAGCATGTCTAAATCGAATTTGGCATTATGGATTACAAGCAGGTTTTCGGGTGAGTTCAGCTCTTTTAACCTTTTATAAGATTTTGTATGTTTAATAAGAGGTTTGTCTTCAACCATTTCGTTAGTGATGTGGTGAACCGCCATAGCCTCGAAGCTGATAGGAAGAGGCGGTTTTACGAGTTCGTCGTGAATTTCTTCTATTTTGAGGTTTTCGTTCAGTACAAGGTAGCTTAGCTGTATTATTCTGTCTTCTTCTTTGTTTCCGGTGGTTTCCGTGTCAAGCATTATTATTTTCATCTATTTCCTTAATAAGTGGTATTTTTATCGTGTATCCGTCAACTTTATTTAATATTTCGAAATAAGGCGATTTAATCGTTTTATCGGGCGCCGTTTTTATGCCTATTTCTATTATCTGGTATTTTTTGTCTTTTATTTTAATGTATTCCCCCACGTTTACCCTGGTTGAAATTATAGCCTTTTTTTTGTTTTCGAGCATATCGAAAATAAGATCCAAAAGGGCTTTTTTATGCACCATAATGGTCGGAATGGAAGGGTCGAACATAGTCGTTATATCGATTTCGTTTTTAAGGGTTATGTATTCGATTGCGAAATTGATAAGCATCGAAAGATCTATTTCTTCAAGTTCGGTCAGTTCAATCGAATGTGTGTTGGTGTTTATAAAAAACCTCACGCCTATGTTCGTATCGTCCCTGTAACCTATGGAAAAGCCGTTAAATTCGAAATCTTTAAACTTAACGTGTTTAAATTCCGTTTTCATTCCGGGGTTTGCCGGGGCGTTGTTTATTACGAAGTCGTAAACCTCTTTTTTGTTTACGTACGAGAGGAATATTTCAGCTTCCTGGTTGCAGTACTCGATATGTCCTTTTTGGTTAAAGATTATCAGCGGGTTTATATCGTATTCGCACCAGAATTCAAACATTTAAAGCCTTCATTTTTTTTGTAAGCGTGACCCTGTTGATTTTTAAGTGGTTTGCGATTTGGAGTTTGCTTTTGTATTTTGTTTTCATTGCGCTGAAAAGTGTTTTTTCGAAATTGTTGAGTTCTTCTTCGTATGTCACCGTTTCACTGCTGTTTTCGTAATGGTGTTTTAGTATTTCGAATATTTCCCGTTTGTTTTGCGGCAGCAGAAACATGGAATAAACCTGTCTTTTAAGTGAGTTTAGGTTTTCACTGATGTCCGGGTTTGAGATGTTTATGTGTTTGTTCAGTTTCAGCTCCTCTTTCGCCTGCCGTTTAAAAAGGTCTATAAAATCCTCTATATCCTCGGGGTGTTCGCTTAAGGGTTTTAGTTCTATGTCCATGGTGAAATATTTTTTTAAAATGTCTTTGTTAAGAGGCTGGGTGCCGGTTGCTATTAAAAAATTGTTTTTAAATTCAAGATTCGGGTTTTTGTCGAAATCTTCCAAAATAACAGGGTTTATAGTCGCCGTTTTTGGATTTGTTACGGCGCCCGGGGCTATGTATTTGGCTAAAAACGTTTTTCCCACGCCTTTTTCACCCCAGATATATACGTTGATTTTAAGCTGTTTGCACATATCGGCTATATTTTTTATTTTTTTTAGATATTCCGAAGTTGCTAAAAACATTATCACCTTTTTGTATGAATTATATCAAATATATGTAAAAGAGATGTGAAAATAGTAAAAGTAAGAAATAAAAAACGGGTTTCCTGAATAAAAAATAAGTTCCCGACACTGAAAGACATATATATTATGCCGTCAGGTGGATGAGTAATTGAAATAAATATAAACTTCCCGAAAACCATAAGGTTTTCGGAATTATAAATTAAATCCTTTTTCTCCGTGTTCTGCCGAATCAAGACCCGTAATTTCGGCTTCTTCGTCAACTCTTGCCCCGCCGGTAATCAGGCTTGCCACTTTAAGAACTATCGCAGTCATAATTGCCACGAATATTATTGTTACAAGTACGGATTCGATTTGCACCCAGATTTGGCCGAGTCTGTCTCCGTTTTTAAGCGGACCGTCCCATGCCAAATCTTTCAATGCAAAGAATCCTGTAGCAATCGCACCCCAAAGCCCCGCTATAAAGTGAATACCGAACGCATCTAATGAATCATCATATTTAAACAGTTTTTTAAGAACGGTTACACCGAAAAACCCTGTTACACTTCCGCCTATACCGATTATGAGAGCTCCGGTGATTCCTACGAATCCCGCCGCAGGTGTAATCGCAACAAGACCCGCAACGGCACCTGAAGCCGCGCCTAAAAGTGTAGGTTTACCGAATTTAATATAATCAAGAATAATCCAAGTAACCGCCGCAGCCGCCGCCGCAAAGTTTGTCATAATAAACGCGCTTCCCGCCACGTTATCAGCCGCAAATTCGCTGCCCGCGTTGAATCCGAACCATCCGAACCATAAAAGCGCCGCACCGAGAGCCGTTAAAATTATACTGCTCGGCATCATTTGAGTTTTTGGATAACCTCTTCTTTTACCAATCATTAAAGCTGCAACCAAACCCGCAAGACCGCCGTTCATATGTACAACGGTTCCGCCCGCAAAATCCAAAGCGCCGTCATCCATCAAAAATCCTCCGCCCCATACCATATGGGCTACCGGAGCGTAAACGAACGTGACCCACAACACCACGCATACAAGCCAAGTTGAGAATTTAACCCTCTCGATTATAGACCCGCTCGCAATAGCAACCGTAATTGCCGCAAACGTACCCTGGAATGCTATAAACACGTAAGTCGGATAACCGCTGCTTTCAAGGTCGTTATAGCTAATACCGTTTAAAAAAGCGGCTTTTAAATCTCCTATCACTCCGGCTATATTTCCGCTGAACGCCAGTGAATACCCCCAGAAAATCCAAACAACCGTTGCAAGGGCAAACGCTGAAAACACCATCATATATGTGTTAAGAATGTTTTTCGCCCTCGTCATACCGGCATAAAACAGAGCCAGCCCGGCAGGTGTCATAAGCATAACAAAAGCGGTCGCCACCATCATCCAAGCGGTGTTACCGCTGTCGAGTTTAGGCTCACCCGCAAAAGCCAGACTTGCAAATCCCAGTAGTGACAGTATTCTAAACAGCATCTCTTCCCCTTTCTCCCGTTCTGATTCTTATCGCCTCTTCAACGGGGATGATGAAAATTTTTCCGTCACCGATTTTTCCGGTTTTGGCGTGTTCTGTAATAATTTCCACCGTTTTTTCAACGAAATCGTCGTTTACGAAAATTTCGAGTTTTACTTTCGGCAGGAAATCGACCACATATTCCGCTCCCCTGTAAAGCTCGGTGTGGCCGTGCTGCCTTCCGTGTCCTTTCACTTCACTTACGGTAATACCGGTAATTTCTGCTTCAATCAAAGCTTCTTTGACATCATCGAGTTTAAAAGGTTTAATTATGGCTTCAATCTTTTTCATTTGAACTCCTTTTTGTTTTCTGATGTAATTATAAATCTATATTAATTAAAATTAATCAAAAAAACGACAATTGATTGATTAAATTATAAATAAAATAATATATGTATAAATTATTTACAATAAAGATATTTTATATCTTTTTTTGATTTTTTGGTTAAATATGATAAAATCAAAATAAAAAGGAGATATTATGCTTCAACCTAAAAGAACAGATGTTGATATAACAAGTGAAGAATTTAAAAATGAAGAAGCTAAAACCAAAAAATTTGTGGAAAAAGTTGTAAAACAGTTCGGATGGTGTCTTAATCCAGATAAAGAAGTGTACGACGCCATCGTAATGGGTCTTACAAGAAATAAATTAATGTACGGCAAAAGATACTGTCCCTGTTTTATTCCTATGGGGGACAAAGAAGACAGAATCTGCCCATGTAAACCTGCAATTGATCACGAAGTGGCCGAAGGGTGCTGTCACTGCGGAATTTTCTGTAATACCGAAAAGTGCAAAAGCGAGGGTTAATGAAAACTGTTGATATCAATTCACCGGAATTTCAGCAGGAATTTGTAAAAACCGAAAAATTCGCCCATAAGGTAATTGAAAGGTTCGGATGGGCTTTTCATCCGGATGAGGAGATTGTGGAGAGGGTTCTTAAGGGTCTTACGAATAATAAACTTTTGCATGGTAAAAGATACTGTCCCTGTTTTGTGCCTCAGTTCGACGGAAATGACAGAATATGCCCATGCAGGCCTGCAATCGATAAAGAAATCCCGGAAGAGGGGGTATGCCACTGCGGAATTTTCTGCTCCCCCGAATATGCGGCTAACTATAATAAAGAACATCCGAAAAAAGAAACGAGAGAAATAGAAGGCCTCAGCGTAGGGGAGCTTGAAAGCATTTTGGAAAAAGATCAGATTTTAGGGGAAGAACTTGAAATACTTCTTAAGGCGAGGGAAGCCGGACTTGTAAGTTTTTCCCTTATAGATATAAGAGAGCCGTTTGAATACCAGATGATGAGAATAAAAGGAACCGACGAACTGCTTCCTATCAGCAGGGTTCAGTATGAACTTGATAAATGGATGAAATATAAAGAT
>NZ_JBMYAU010000060.1:0-40365 GCF_053994455.1 Nautilia sp.
TTTTTTAAGATAAGAGGCGATTTTGTTGCAGTCTTTTATTATTACTTTTGCTTTTTTCGCTTCTTGACAGAATACTTTTTGATATTCGTCCGGAGTGAATATGTAGCCGGTGTTTTTAAAATGCGAAAGCGCTTTTTTTGCTATTTCTTTAATTGTCATTGTTAACTCCGTCTTTTGTTATTTCGGCTAAAAGTTTGTTGAGGGCGTTTATTGAGGCTTTTTTGAAAGAATCGAATTTTGTCTGGTCGTTAATAATACTGTTGGCCGATATTGCGAAATCATAATTCCCGTCGATGGTGTAATAATGGGTGTTGTTGTATTTGTCTATGATTTTTGCCTGTAACGTTACGGCGCTTCTGTAAAGAATCGGGAATCCATTTTCGTCATAATCCAAAGGGGTGAGGGAGGAAGAGCTTATTGAAAGGTAAATTTTGGTATTTGCGTTTTTTGTAACGAGGTTGGACGAAAACACCGTATAAACGGCGTCATTGAGAGCATCTTTTAAAAAAGCGCTTTCTTTCGGTGTTTGCGGAGATATCGTCACTATCGCCTCTATGTCGTCCCCTACGATTTTTTTTTGGTATACCGAGCTCGGTTTGTAACCGCAGCCGGATAAAACAATGTAAAGTGTAAAATGGAAAATGGACAATGAGGTTATATTTTTAATAATTTTCCATTTTCCATTGTCCATTGTTTTTATCCTTTAACGACGATGTTGACTATTCTTCCGGGAACGAAAATTTCTTTTATTATCTCTTTACCGTCGATATATCTTGCAACCGCTTCTTTTGCCTTTGATAACACTTCTTCTTTTGAAGCGCCGGTGTTTACGCTTATTTCCGCTCTTTTTTTGCCGTTTACGCTTACAGGGTAGTTCATTTCGTCTTTTTTAAGAGCCTCTTTGTCAATGTTAATAGGTGAGAAATTGTTTCTGTTAAACAGCTTTTCGCTTAGTTCGCTTGCAACGTGTGGAATAATAGGCTCAAGCACGTTTAAAATAACCCAGTACCCTTCTGTGAAAACGTCTTTGTTGTCGGTTTTGTTAAGTGCGTTTAAAGCCTCCATGGCGCTTGCTATGAGTGTATTGAAAGCGAATGTTTTTTCGTATGTCTCTTCGCTTCTTTTTAACGTTTCGTACACTTTTCTTCTGGCTTCTTTTTCCTCTTTCGAAAGTTTTGAGGGGTCGATTGGAGGGAGAGTATCCGTTTTATATGCTTTTTGGGCATTTATGTACAATCTGTTTATAAATCTGAAAGCCCCTTCGACCGCGGAGTCGCTCCATTCAAGCTCCTGCTCCGGCGGGGCTGCGAAAAGTATGAAGAGCCTTGCGGTGTCTGCCCCGTATTTGGCTACGATTTCATCGGGATCGACCACGTTTCCTTTGCTTTTACTCATTTTACTTCCGTCTTTTAGCACCATTCCCTGTGTAAGAAGTTTGGCAAAAGGTTCATCAACGCTTACGTAACCCAAATCCCTTAGGGCTTTGGTGAAAAATCTTGCGTATAAAAGATGTAAAATGGCATGTTCTATGCCGCCTATGTACTGATCAACCGGCATCCAGTACTGTTCGTCTTCTTTTCTGAAAGGCACGTCTTTGTATTTATGAAAATCCGTGGTGAATCTGAACTGGTACCAGCTGCTTTGCACGAACGTATCCATCGTATCGGTTTCACGCTCGGCGTCACTGCCGCACTTAGGACATTTTGTGTGTTTCCATGTAGGATGCATTTCAAGAGGGTTTCCGCTTCCCGTTATTTCCACATCCTCAGGAAGAGTTACCGGCAGGTTTTCGGTTTTTTCAGGTACGATTCCGCAGTTCGGACATTTTATAAAAGGAAGAGGCGCCCCCCAGTATCTCTGGCGGCTTATTCCCCAGTCTCTGAGCCTGTAGTTTATCTCTTTTTTTCCGATTCCGAGCTGTTGCATTTTTTTTATAATGGCTTCTTTCGCCTCTGTGTTTTTCATGCCTGTAAATTCACCGCTGTTTATTAAAACACCTTCGCCCGTATAAGCTTCGTTTTCGTTAATTTCACCGTCAACCGGTTTTATTACCCATTTTATAGGCAGATTGAATTTTTTGGCAAATTCGAAATCCCTCTCGTCATGGGCGGGAACCGCCATTACCGCACCGCTTCCGTATTCAACCAAAACGAAATTGGCAAGCCAGACGGGAACTTTTTCTCCTGTGAGAGGGTGAAGTACGTCAATTCCGAGATACACCCCGTCTTTTTCCATCGCCTGTCTGTCCTTAGGCAGAATGCTTCTTATGTGTCTGACTTTTTCTTCCGTTTTTTTATCAAAAAGATTGTTCTCAAGCATATAATCGACTATTGGGTGTTCAGGTGCCAGTGCCGAGTATGTAACTCCGTAGATTGTATCGGGGCGTGTAGTAAACACTTCGTAACCGTCGAATTTGCCGTTTAGTTTTTCCCTGCTTTCGTCTGAAAGGCTGAATTTGAATTTAAGTCCTGTGGATTTGCCTATCCAGTTTTTCTGCATCGTAAGGACTCTCTCAGGCCAGTTTCCTTTAAGTTTCGTGTCTATATCCTCAAGCAGTTCGTCCGCGTATTTTGTAATTTTTATATACCATCCCGGAAGCTCTTTAATTTCTATGGGGTTGTCGCATCTCCAGCAGCAACCGTCAATTACCTGTTCGTTTGCAAGGACCGTGTGGCATGTTTCGCACCAGTTTACTTTTTGCGTTCGTCTTTCAAGCAGTCCGTTTTCATACATTCTGATAATGAATTCCTGCTCCCATCTCGTGTACTCGGGGTCGCTTGTGGCGAATTCCCTTTCTTTGCTGAACGAAAGGCCTAAATTTTTAAGCTCTTTTCTCATATAGTCTATATTTTCATAAGTCCATTTTTTCGGATGGGTTTTGTTTTTAATAGCCGCGTTTTCCGCCGGCATTCCGAAACTGTCCCATCCGATGGGATGAAGGACGTTAAAGCCTTTTTTTCTGTAATATCTCGCGATTGCGTCGCCTATGGAATAGTTTCTCACATGTCCCATATGGATTCTGCCGCTCGGATAGGGAAACATTGAAAGGATATATTTTTTAGGCAGGGCATAGTCGTCTTTCGGTTCGAAAGCCTTTTCTTGTTCCCAGATATCCTGCCATTTTTTTTCTATTTGACTCGGCTTGTATTCTCTCATCTGCTACTCCCAATCTGATTTTGTTTTTGCAAGTTCTATAAAACTTAATATTATCGTTACTATGTTTGCTATCATTGCGCCTATTGCCATGGCATATGCCGCAGGCAGGTCGTTTTTGATTTCAAGATAAATAAAAGCGGGAATAAGGTGTAAATCCGCAACCAGGCTTGCGGCGAAAAGTTCCGCCGCAAATATATTTTTAACTCCGATTTTCAATACCGTCGAAATAAGGTTAAGGCTCAGTGCAATAAAAAGCGCCACTTTGTTGTGGTCATATAAAAATCCCGCTACACTTGTCAAACTCATAAGCTGAAAAAAAACGTAGATAACTTTTCCCCAATCCATAACAATCCTTTTTTAATGTAAAATTGAAAATGTAAAATGGACAATGAATTTTACATTTTCTATTGAATAATTTTCCATTTATTATACGACTCCTCCTTGATACATCTGTCTTAATTTTTCTTTTTCTTTTCTTTTTTTCTCTTTTTCGGCAAGTCTTTTTCTGTAGTCGTCTATTTTGAATCCCATCCAGATAAGAAGAGGAGAGGCTATAAAAATTGACGAGTACGTACCGACTATAATACCCACAAGAAGTGTGAAACTGAACGGTTTGATTATTTCTCCCCCGAAAAGGTAAAGCGTTAAAACAACAAAGAACGTGGTCAGCGAGGTAAGCACGGTTCTGCTGAGCGTTTTCGAAACGGCGTCGTTAATCAAGAGTGCCAAATCCCTTATTTTAGAATCCCTTACCTGTTCTCTGATTCTGTCGAATACGACTATCGTGTCGTTTAGGGAGTAACCCATAAGGGTCAGAATAGCCGCTAAAACGTCAAGGTTTACCTCCACATGGAAAAAGCTCACAGCCCCGAGGGAAATTATCGTATCGTGAAAAAGCGCAAGTACGGACGCAACCGCAAAGCGCCACTCAAACCTGAACGCAACGTATATCAAAATTCCTATGATTGAGAATATAAACGCCTGAAGGCCTTTTTCCTTAAGTTCGTTTCCGACTTTCGCCCCGACTATATCAACCCTTCTGATGTCGATTTTTCCAAGGGGTTTTAAAATTTGGGCAATCTGGTGCCCTATGTCGTTTTGAACGTTTGTTGACGCGTTTTTGACGTTAAGCCTTATCAAAACCTCGTTTTCGTTCCCGAACGTGGTGATGTTTGCGCCTTTGTATTTTTGTGAAATCAGTTTTCTTATTTCCGCGATATCGGCTTTTTTGTCAAACCTTACCTGTACTTCGACACCGCCTTGGAAATCGATTCCCCAGTTGAAGCCTTTTGTGAATATTGAAAAAAGGCTTAAAACGATAAGTATTAAGGATATTGAAACAAATATGTTTCTTTTGCTCATAAAATCATATATTTTTTCGTCTCTAAAGAGTTCCATATCAAACCTTCATACCAAAAGATTTTGGTGTAATTTTTTTACCGCTTGCAAGTATATATTCCCATATTCCGTGCGTCCCGAGAATTGCCGTTAACATACTCGCCATAATACCTATTGCCATTGTTATTGCAAAACCTTTGATTGTTCCGGTTCCGTATGCAAAAAGGGCTACCGCGGCGATTAACGTGGTTATGTTTGCGTCCAAAATGGCGCTCATTGCGTTTTTGTATCCGCCTTCGATTGCCACTTTGATTGATTTTCCTTCACGCAGAAGCTCCCTTATACGTTCGTTTATGATTACGTTCGCATCGACCGCCATACCGACCGTAAGGACGATACCTGCCATTCCGGGAAGCGTAAGGGTCGCACCGAAAAGCGCCATAATTGCTATGATTAAAAAAAGGTTTACTATAAGCGCGATATCGGCTACAATCCCGGCAGTTCCGTAATACCATGCCATAAATACCACAACCACGACAAATCCGGTCACAAGCGCGATTAGTGACTGTCTGATGGAATCCGCCCCGAGACTTGCACCCACGCTTCTTTTTTCAAGAAGCATCACCGGTGCCGGAAGCGATCCGCTTCTGAGCGCAATTGCGAGCACGTGCGCCTCTTCCGGGCTTCCTACGGTTATCTGTCCGCTTCCGCCTCCTATTCTTTCCTGGATGACAGGGGCCGAATATACTTTGTTATCCACTACGATAGCGAGCCTTTTCCCCACGTTTTTACCGGTGAAGTCCCCGAATATCTGAGCTCCCTGGGAATTTAACGTAAAGAAAATCGCCGGCTGGTTCGTTTTTTGCGTAAATCCTACCGTCGCATCGGTAATCATGCTTCCGTCAAGCACGGGGGGAGTTTTAAGAAGGTATTTTCTTTCGGGGTTGTCTTTGGAAGGAAGTAGGATATCACCGTATTTTTCGGCGTCTTTTTCGGTTAACGCCCTGTGTTCGTCGTCCACGGCGTAAAGTTCGAGGTGTGCCGAGGTTGAAATTAACTGTTGAACGCTGTGCTGTTCTTTAGGCGTTTTGATACCGGGAAGTTCGACGAGTATTTTGTCTTTGCCCTGTTTTGTAACCGTCGGTTCCGCAAGACCAAATGCGTCAAGTCTGCTTCTTATCGTCTGAATAGCCTGATTAAGGGCGTCTTCTTTCGTTTTTAAGATTTCCTGGGGCGTCAGTGTTATTTTATATTCGATCGAGCCTTTTTGAGGTGTTTTTTGAATCTTTACGCCTTTTAATATTTTAAGCTCCTTATCGAGTTTGGAGGTGTCGTCTTTGTCTATAAGTTCGAATGAAACGGTGTCTTTTTTCGTTTTAAGATTGTCGATAAACAGTTCTTTTTTATCGGTTATGTATTTAATTGTAGATGCGATTGTTTTGATTTTGCTTTTTACCGCTTCTTCGCCTTTTACACCTAAAACTAAATACATACCGCCCTGCAAGTCGAGTCCGAGGTTGATTTTAGGCTCTTTGCCTATAAAGGAGGGGATTGTAAAGGCAATCCCGAAAAGAGCCGCTAAAATAAAAATTACCAGTCTGTAATTAAGCTTTTTCATCATTTAGCTTTCTTGCTACCGCGCTTTTGTCTAATTTCACTTCGACGTTGTCGTTTATTCTTACTTTAAGAAAATCGGGTTCGTTTTTGACGACTTCCGCGATGATTCCGCCTGTTGTAATTATTTTGTCGCCTTTTTTAAGCTCTTCGACCATCTGTTTGTGTTTTTTTGCCTGTCTTTGTTGTGGTAGAATTACAAGAAAGTAAAAAATCGCAAATAAAATGATAAGAGGAAGTAAAGATGCCAAAAGTGAAGGTTGCCCCGCCTGGGGTGCTGCTGCGTATAAGAAATTCATGTTCGTCCTTTTTTAAAAAGAATTTTAACACAAAATCTCTGAAGTTAGCAATTTTTTTCTCATTACCGTTGTATATTAACTATTTCTTGCTCAAATATGAAATTGAGGTTAATTTTTTTGTTAAAATCGTTTTTACCCTTAATCTTTTTATAACGTTGTATCTGCTTTTTCATTCGAAACACAAATACTTCGGCAGCGGTTTTTTTACGGGGCTTTTGTGGTTTTGGTGGATAGGGCTTAGTTTCAGGTATTACGGTTTGACATGGATGATTCCTTTTGTCGATGTTTTAATAGCCCTGTTTTACGGTTTTGTGTTTTTGATTATATTTAAAACGTATGAATTTATTTCAAAAAAAAACCTTTATGCTGCCAAAATTTTTCTGGTTTTGGTGTTTGTGTTCGGTTTCGATTACATAACTCCGTTTACTTTCGACTGGTTTAAACCCGAAATTTTGTTTGTAAATACCGTTTTCGCCGTTTCTAAAGCCGTTTTGTTTTTGGTTACGGTTAGCGCCGTTTTTTACAAAGAGTTAAAGTGGTTCGGTATTTTGTTAATGATATTCGCTCTGTTTTTCAAACCCGCATTTCCGAAAGAGCCAAAACTCGACATATACGTTTCGTATACGGATGTTCCACAGGATAAAAAATGGGATAAGAATTTTATTCCCGTTGAGATAAAAAACAATTTTACAATTATTACTAAGGCGATACGGTTAAAAAAAGATGTCGTAATTCTTCCCGAGAGCGCGTTTCCCCTGTTTTTAAACAGACACGCAGATTTGATGGACAGATTGAAAAAACTTTCCGGAAAAATAACGATTATCACCGGGGCGCTGCATCTCAAAGACTCGAAATATTACAACTCCACCTATATTTTTGAAAAAGGAGGAGTAAAAATACTCGACAAACATATATTGGTGCCTTTCGGAGAATATATACCCCTTCCTTTTTTTGAAAAAGAGATAAACGAAATTTTTTTCGGCGGGGCGAGCGATTATAAAACAAGCGGGAAATTCGGCGTGTTTGACATTAAAGGTTATAAGTTTATAAACGCGATATGTTATGAGGCGAGTGTGGAGGATTTGTATGAACTTGGCCCCGAGTATGTAGCGGCATTAAGTAACGATGCGTGGTTTATGCCCTCGGTTATGCCTTCTTTGCAGCAGATGCTTATAAAAACATACGCCCTGAAATACTCTAAAAGGGTGTATCACAGTATAAACGGTTTTAAATCGTATGTTGTAAAATGAAAGAAGGTTTTAAAAATTAGCCCCTATGCTGAATTCGAATCTCTGAAGGTCGTCCCCCGTTTCGCTTTTAATAGGCCATGCCCATACGAAACTAAGAGGTCCCATAGGGGTTATCCAGTCTATAGAAATGCCGTAGGAGCTCCTTTTTATTTCAAATCCATTTTCGCCCACCGCCCCGTAATCGAGAAAGGCGCTGAGCCACACTTTGTTTTTGATGCTCAGGGGGGTTGAAAGTTCAGGCCCTGTTATAAGTTCGTATTTTCCTCCTATAAGGTTTCCGTCGGAGTCTTTGGGTGAAATGGAATAGGTGCTAAACCCTCTTACGCTTCTTATTCCGCCTAAGTAAAATTTTTCGTTTATCGGCAAATATCCGTTGTTGTTTATCATACCGGCTATAACACGGTATTTCAGTACCGCATAGGTTCTGTATGATTTGTCGAGCAGGGGATAAAAGTATTTATATCTCGCCACGGTTTTTATATATTTTTCATCTCCTCCTATTCCGGCGAATTCTAAGCTTAAAGAGGCTTTTTGCCCCGTTGTGGGAAAATAATAGTTGTCCGTATCGTTATAACTGAGGGTTGTGATTATGTAGCTTTTGCTGCTTTTCGGCATTATATACACCGTCGTATTGTAATCGCTTAACGATGTTTTCGTGTAACCGTATGTGATATTCGCACCTACGAATCTTGAGAGCGATTTTCCGACGCCGAGCGTAAACCCTTTTTGTCTGGACGTATATGAAATACCTTCAAACGAGGTGTCGAAAACGGATGTGTTCATCGAATATTTGCTGTCGAACACCCGAGGATTGAAAAGAGAAAGCTTATATGTCCTGCTTACGCTTGAAAAATCCGCGGAAGCGCTGATACTCTGTCCGCTTCCGAAAACGTTTTTTTCGCTTATGGAAAAGTTAAACCCGAGTTTTGAATAACTTCCGTAACTTATTCCGGCTCTTAAAGAACCGCTTAAGCCCTCTTTGACGTTTACTATCAAATCTATTTTGTCGCTTGAAACTTTTTTTTCCTTTATTTTTACATCTTCCAAATATCCGCTTCTTTGGAGTGCGTTTTTGGAATCTTTAAGATCGGTGTACGAATATTTCTCCCCCGGGGCGAGGTATATGTTTCTTCTTATGACCCTGTCGAGGGTTTTTGTGTTGCCGTTTATTATTACGTTTCTTATATATACGATGTTTCCGGGAATGACTTTGTAGGTTATGCTGACATAGGCGTTTTGTTTTTTAATCTGTGGATATACTCTTGCGTATGCGTAGCCTATATCGGCGAATGCGTTTTTAATATCTTCAAGATCTTTTTTTAATGCGGATATGTTGAAATATTTTTCTTTTTTTACATGAAGCGCCGGCAGTTTAACCCTGATATTCCCGGGATATTCAACGCTTACTTTCTTAACCGTGTATCTTATGCCCTCTTTAATTCTGTAATCGATTTTTGCCGTATAATTGTCAAAATTAGATTCGGCTAAAGGGTCGCTTACGTAAGCGTCCATAAATCCCAAATTCAGATAATAGTTTTGTAACGATTGTTTATCGGAGAGCAGTTTGTAAATGTTCAGTTTGCCGCTGTTTGTAAAGGGAAGTATGCTTAAAAACGTTCTGGGTCTGTTTTCCACTTCGTCAAGCAGATCCGCTTTGGGGATTTTTTTGTTTCCGTAAAAATTCACTTCTTTTATTATTAAATGTTCCCCTTTTTTAATTGCGATATGAAGTATTATAGAATTGTTTACCGGTTCTTTTTCAATATTGACAACGGTGTTGAAATAGCCTTTTGAAAGATAATAGGCTTTTATAAACTCTTTGAGTTCGTCAAGTTTTTCTTCGGAGTAAATTTCCCCTTTTTTAGGGAGAAGGTTTCTCTCTTTAAGGATTTTTTTCAGATCTTCCGATAAATTTTCCGTTTTCACTTTTAAGACGGTCGGTTTTTCGGTGCATTCGAAAATAAGAGTGTTTTTTTCCCTTTCGGCTTTTATCGTTTGAAAATACCCCGTATCGTATAAGGCTTTGATGCTTTCGTCTATTTTTTTGATATCGAAAGTGTCGCCCGTGTGTATTTTGATAATATCGTTTGCGGTAACGGGAGATATGTGTATTAATCCTCTGTATTCTATTTTGTCTATCGCCGCAAGCAACAGCACAGGCAGCAGTAAAAACAGTTTTTTCATAAGACCCCTTGTGTAATTTAACGGCAATTATACCAAAATATAATTAGTTGAAAGTTTAAAAAAAGATATCATAATTGTATAATTCCATTAAAAAAGAGGTGTTATGATTTGCGGTATTGTAGGTTTGGGTTTAATGGGGGGCAGTTTCGGACTTGCTATGAGAGGTTATTTTGACGAAATAATAGGTGTGGATCACAATGAGGAGCATATTAAAGACGCCCTCTCCCTCGGTCTGATAGACAGGGCGTGCGGTTTTGAGGAGCTTAATTCGGCGGATGTCATAATTTTGGCGATACCGATAAGGGGGATTATAGCCTGTTTAAAAACCCTTTCGAAAATGGATGTGAAAGAAGAGTGTACCATTATAGATTTCGGTTCGACCAAAGAGAGCATTATCAAAGAATGTCCTTTAAATATAAGAAAAAACCTTGTGGCCGCCCATCCTATGGCCGGAACCGAATATTCCGGGCCTTCCGCGGCTGTTGGGGATTTGTACGAAAACAAGGTGATGGTCGTCTGTGAAATCGAGCAAAGCGGTGAAATTCAAAAAAGCAGGGCTTACGATATTTTCAGACATCTGAAAATGCAGATAAAATTTATGAATGCAAAAGAGCACGACAGGCACGCGGCTTTTATATCGCATATGCCCCATATTGTCAGTTTTTCAATAGCCAACGCCGTTTTGAACCAGGAGGACAAGGAGCATATCGTTACGCTTGCGGCGGGAGGATTTAAAGATATGAGCAGGCTTGCAAAAAGCAACGCCCATATGTGGGGCGACATATTTAAGGAAAATAAAAAGAACCTTCTCGATTCGGTAGAAGCGTTTAAATTGGAACTTGAAAAAGCTAAGCAAATGATTGAAAAAGAAAAGTGGGAAGATCTTAAAGTATGGATGAAAACCGGCAACAAGCTTCATCATATTATGTAAAAAAATACCTGATTGCCGCAAAACCTGCGGCTTTGCTTTTTTTTATTTCCTCTATTTCCTTTTTGCCGAGTATTCCCCCGAGTGCAATGACATTCGGATGTAAAGAGCATATACGGTTTAACGTTTCTATACCTGCCCCCTTTCTCCCTTTGCTGTCAAAAACGGGGGAGAAGGTTATAAAATCGGCGCTTAATGCCTTTTTAACCTCGGTTGGGGAATGTGTGGAGACTATAACGGTTTTATGCGGAAAATTTTTTATTTCGTCTATTTCGTAAGATGGAAAATGAATGGCGTCAAAAATATCCGCCAGTTCGGGGTCTTGTTTTAGCGAGTCGTAATTTATTACCGTTTTCGAGTTATTTTTTGCAAATTCGTTGAATCTGATTATTTCTTCTTTGTCGAAATATTTTTTGTTTCTGTAGCATACGAAATCCGGTCGGTGTTTTTTTATTGCCTCAAATATTTCTTTTAAGGAATATTCCGGATCCGTAATAAAGTATTTAAGCATATATTGAAAACCTTTCACTGTTTTGTGCGCAGGGATTAAGCTGTGTTTTGTTTAAAAGGGTTTTGAGCCTGTTTTCGTCAATCGGTATTTTGTTAAGTTCGTTTAATATTTTTTGCAGATCTTTGTCCGGGACTTGCGAGAGTATTTTTTTTACGATTTGTCTGTCTTTAACGTCGGGATCTTTTAAAGGGTTTTGGAAAGACGAATTGGGATCACTTTGAAATGAGAGGTTTGAAGTTATTCGCATAGGGCTCCTTTTTCCGGAGTCCAGCAAATAACGTTCCGTAATTAAAGGGCTTCTTCTTCCCCTGTAATAGCACCATAGATATATACGTAAGTCAGTACCATAAATACAAAAGCCTGTAGGAATGCTGAGAAAGTTAAAAGTGCATAACCGGCTAAAGGAAATACATAAGGCGCAAGCATAAGTAAAACCAACAAGAATAAATCGTCCCCTTTAATATTACCCATTAACCTGAAAGCGAGTGAAATAATTCTTGAAAGGTGTGAAAGTATTTCAACCGGGAACATTAACGGTGCAAGCCATTTTACCGGACCGGCGAAATGGGCGATGTAATGTCCGAGACCCTGCGCTTTTATCCCTTCGTAATGGTAATAAAGAAATACTATCAGCGCCAGAGTAAGGGTTAGGTTTACATTGTTTGTGGGTGATTCGAATCCGGGGATTATACCTATTAAGTTCCCCATAAAAATGAAAATTGCAAGGCTTCCCGCCAGCGTCAGGTATTTTCTTGCAACCTCTTTGTTTGCCACGTCCGTACCGATATATAATATTCCCGCAACGGTGGCCTCCATAACGTTTTGACATCCGTTAGGGACTATTTGCAGGTTTTTAGTCGCCAGTCTGGCAACCGTCAAAGCCAAAACAGCCGAAATAATGGTGTGCACCACCAACTGTACCATAGGATCGTGTCCTAAGAACTGGAAAAACAACCAAACTCTACCTTCCATAGGTTTCCTTTTTTGTTGTAATTGTATCAAAATAAATTATTAATTTATAGTTAAAAGTGTTAAATTTTAATAATTTTACCGTAATTGTAACCCTTTGATTAAGAAAATTTAATATTCATCTGGCCTATTCTGTAAAGGGCGAAATCGTATTTTAAGGGATCTTCCGGATCGAATTCCTTTAATTTTGCGCTCAGTTC
This sequence comes from Nautilia sp., assembly GCF_053994455.1. Classification (NCBI taxonomy): domain Bacteria; kingdom Pseudomonadati; phylum Campylobacterota; class Epsilonproteobacteria; order Nautiliales; family Nautiliaceae; genus Nautilia; species Nautilia sp. Next base: position 12,450 of record NZ_JBMYAU010000060.1, read on the forward strand.
CAAAGCTGCCTGCAAATCGTACGTTTTTCTTTTTAAAAGTCCTAATTTTAAAGAAACTTTGTGTGTGTGCGTATCTAAAGGTATAATCAAATCTTTTTTGTTTACCCCTTTCCACATTCCGAGATCCGGAAATTCGTCTCTTACCATCCATCTTAAAAACATGTTCCATCTTTTATAAGGGCTCGTTCCCTTCGTTTTTTCCGGCGGGATTTTTCCTATTAAAAACTCGTACCCTTTCGAACGGTAAGGGTTCGTGTCGTATATGGTTTTGATTATCTCCTTTAAGCCCTCCACAGGGTTGTGAGATTTTTCGTACCCTTTTAAAAAAAGTTCGTTTAAAGAGTGTTTTTCCCTCATAAGGGTTACGGTTTTAAAAAATTCCCTCACATCCTCGCATGACTGAAACCTGTAATAAAGTCCTCCGTTGTCGGTGAGTCTTTCGTAATTGACGGAATTTAGGAATTTTAATATCGCTTTTACGTTTCCGTAAGCGAAAAGAGCCGCTATCATTGCTATATACTCGTCTTTGAATTTTCTGGCTATTATCACAGGGTCGGGCCTGTTTTCGTTCACTTCGTATATACCGGTTTTTATAAGCGTATCGAGTTTTTCTTTTATGTTCAAATCATTCCTTTTTTGGTACAATTTTTTCAAAAAGGATTATAATGAAAAAACTGCTTTTTTTCTTGCTTTGTTTCGCCGTTTCTTTTTCGTGGGAGTTAAAAAAGGAGGAAAACGGCATAAAAGTTTATACGAGTCCCGTAAAAGGAAGCAAATACGTGCAGATGAAAGCCGTGGCCGTTTTGCCGGCGGATGTTTATGAAAATGTTAAAAAAGTTGTTTTGACGTATAAAGACTATCCGAGCTGGCAGAAAAAAGTAAAAGAGATAAAAAGCGAAAACGGTTATCTTTTGAAAGTGTTTGACTTTCCTTTTCCTTTCAGCGACAGATATGCTTTTTATAAGATTTCGGTAAATGAAAAAGGGGGCGTGTTTAAAGCCGAGTACAAAAGCGTGCCTTATGATAAACTTCCTGAAAACATAAAAAAACGTTTTAAAAAACCTTCGGGTGTGGAAATGAAAGACGACGTCACTTTTTTGGTTAAAAGAGTTAAAAATGAAACGGAGGTGGTTTATAAAGCGAAAGTCGACCCCAAGGGTGTCCCGGCTTTCGTTTTTAATTCCAAAATAGTAACGGCCGGTTACGAAACTCTAAACAACCTAAAAAACGCCGCCGTTAAGTGAAAGCCTTTTACCGGTTTTTACTGTTTTATGGTAAAAAGCGCATCGAGCATCTGATTTATCGTGGTGATTACTTTTGCATTCGCCTGATAGCCTCTTTGATATTTTTCAAGATTGATTAGTTCTTCGTCAATGTTTACTCCGCTTAGGGAGTAATATTCGTTCGATATGTTTGTAAGAAGAGTCTGGGCGGTTTCTTTTTTGTCCGAAACGCTCTGGGTTTGGTTTGCGAGTGATGAGGTCATTTCCCTGTAAAAACCGTAAATAGTTTCCGTTTTCGTATCGGAGTTCGTATAAAAATTAATGTTTGTCGACTGTAACTGTAAAACCGCATTTGCAATGCTGTTGTCTCCGCTGTCCGGGATTTTTCCTGCGCTGATTAAACTCGGGTCGTTTTGCAAATCTGCGTTTAATGCTATATCCGATGCGTCTTTACCGTCGAAAAATCTGTTTATGCCGAAGGCTCCTCCGAAATCGGAAGAATCTTCATCGAGCCCTACAAGGGTGTTTTGGTCGGTTGTTTTGGAGAGCAGGAACTTTCCGTTTATAAATTCGGCGTGATAAAAATCGTCGACGTCGTCGTTTTGATTGTTGTTTTGGTTGTCGTCGATTGAGGGGGTGTTTATTTGGGACATTATTCCTTCTATTGTGGAAAATTTCGGATCCGAAGAATCCATATTTACCGTAATGCTTCTTGTTGCTATCTCATTTCCTTCCGAATCGTACACTTTTATTTCGAAAGATCCGTTTTTCAAAGGCTGGGGAAGCGAACTGTTTATCTGGGAGAGGGGCAGGTACTCAATCTGGTTCAGTGCCGTGAACAGTTTTGCACCGTCGTCTTTTACGAGTATGTTCGAAGATGTTTTTTGGGTGTCGGTGTTTATAAATTTGATCTGTCCGTTTACAAACTGCGCTTTTATATTTGAATATTCCGGAATCGAGGAAAGTTTTGCGTTAATGTCGTTTAAAACGTCCTGTAAGGATTCGTTTTGGTTTACGTTTACGGTTAACGGGGAGTTCGTGCTGTCGAGGTTTCCGTTTTCATCATATAAATCAAAAGAGATCTTACCGTCCGTTATAGACGTTTTTAAAATACCCGAAGAATTCAGAAAAGATATTTTTTCATTTTGCATATTTTCCGAAAGTGAAATGGGAGACGATATCGTGTCGGTTGTTACGGATTCCTGTGCCGAATAGGAATATATTGAATTGACGCTTCTTATAATGCCGCCGGCGAGGGCGTTTAACGAATTTAACAAATCGCTGACGGTTCCGTTTGTGGGTTCTGCTTTTGAATTGAATTCCGTTCCCCTTAGCGAAATGAGGGCTCCTATTTCACCACCGCTTATATCTTTGGTTATGTCCGTTAGCGTATGGTCCTGTTTTTCGAGCTGGACGGAAACGTTTCCTTCGGTGTTTTTTGTGGTTAACGAGTTGAATGTGGAGTTGTCCACGAGGGTGTATCCCCCCAACATTATCTGATAATTTTCCTCGTAACCGGTTGTTACGTCTCCTTGTGCGTCCTGGGAAACAACTCCGCTTTTTAACACTTTAACGTCAAGAAGCTCTTTTAATCTTTTTTCAAGAGCGTCCCTTTTATCCCTTAATTCGTTTGCGTTTGTCTGATTGTTCGCTTCTATTGAAGATATCTGTTTGTTTAAATCGGCTATCTGTTTGATTATGTCGTCGGCTTCTTCGGTTTTTGCCTCTAAAGAGTCGTTCAGGCTTTTTTGAATGTCCGTTAGTTTGTTTTTTAAATTTTTGATATTGTCGCTTAAAATCTGGGTTTTAGCCGCCAAATCCACTTTAACCGCCCCGTCGTTGGGATTTGATGCGAATGTCTGCCAAGCATTGAAAAAGTCCTCTATGTCTTTGTAAAGACCGTTGTCCGTTACGTCGGGAAAATACGCCGCTATTTCTTTTAAATACTGCTCCTGGGTGTCTAAATTGGCGTATGAGGCCGAGGTTGAAGTGTATCTGTTGAATAAAAACGTATCCGTTATCCTTTTAACCGAGCTTATTTCAACCCCCGTGCCTATATCCCCTGGAACGGAGTTTATGGAAGGAAGAGAGGAAAATACGGCCCTTTGTCTTACATAATCGGGATTTGAAGCGTTCGAAATGTTGTTGGAAGTGACGTCAATTGCGCTCTGATGGGATCTTAAACCGGTAAGAGCGGTTGAAAATGCGCTTGAAATTGCCATAATTAAGCCTTTAAGTGCAGTTTGGAATCGTTAAACGATTCGTTTTTGTAATTGATGGTTTCGTTTTTTTTGATCTGGTTTAAAAGGGCGTTGTAAAAATTGGCGACGCTTAGCGCAAGTTTTGAAAATCGCTTGTGCTCTTTGTTAAAGACAAACAACTTTTCTTTGAATATGTTAAAAAGCCTTTCCTCCTCATCCGTAAAGATCTCTTCTAACGGTCTGTTTCTGCTTGAGAGTATAACGTCTATCTGGTTTTTAAGTTCTGAAAAGCGTACGGCCAACATCTCTTTTTTTTGGGTGTTTGCAAAAACTTCTTCATGTTTTGCCGCTTTTATGTTGTCTATGTCTTTTTTCGTTAGTTTGATAAGCGATTCTAAAGTGTTTATAGCCTCTTGAATTTTGTTTGTAAGCATATCCCTTCCTTTCTTTATTCGGAAGGGAGGAGAGATTAAAGGAGGGCTTTTGCGAAAGCCTCGGCCGTTTTGTTTATATCGACTTTGTAGTCTCCGTTTTGGATTTTTTGTTTAATCTCTTCCACCCTTCCGGGTTTGTCCTGTCTTTGGACGTTTTGTGTTTTTTTAGGCTGGGTGGGAATGTTTTGCGTGTTTATTCCGATTCTGTTTATCATTATTTGCCTTTGTGTATAGTTCTACCCAGCCATATCGGCAAATTTTTAAATTTTTTAAATTTTTTCTTTTAAATAGTCGAAAAGAAGTTTGCTGTAACCGAAATTACCGCTTATTTCTTTTGAAATTTCCTCCCTGTACATGGATTTGTAAATTTTTTCCCCCGGACTTTCCGGAAACAGGTTGTTTTTTGATTTTAAAGCGTCTTTTAAGTAAAAATTGAGTATTTCGCTTTCGAAATCGTCACAGGCCTGTTTCAGTTTTTTAAGGTTTTGTGTTTTTGATATGTCTATTTTATGGTGTGTCGCGATGTTTATTTCGTATGTGCTCATACCTTCTCCTTAATTTACGATTAGTTTTGCGTTTATCGCATTGCCGGCTTTTAAATTTTCAAGAATTGCTATCATATCCTGGGGTGTGGCTTTGAATTTTTGAAACATCTGGGCTAAATCCAATATGGTTGTCTCTTTTTTTATTTTTATTACGAAATTACCGTATGTTATTACCGTGGGCTGTACCGTGATATCGCTTCCGGCAACGATAGTTCCCGTTCTTTCATCGATTACTATAACATCAGGCATTTTTGTTTTTACGTCTAAATTTTCTATTTTTGCCAGAAATTCGGGCATAGTCATATTTTGGGGCTTTTTAAGTTTGACGGTTCTCGGATCTATGGCGACGGCCGCTTTTGTTTTAAAAAAAGAGTTTATTCTGTTTTGGAGCGACACCGCCAACTCGAAGTCGCTTCTTTTAAGCGACAGCGTGGCGTATTGCTGATTGTAAAGATCCCACGCCACCGCCCTTTCGACCGTGGCGCCCTTTATTACTTTGACGGTGGTGGTGAAATGTTTTTGCTTTTTGCCGCCTTTTAGGTTAAATCCGCCCATGCTTATCGGCCCCTGTGCGAGAGCGTAGATTTTCCCGTTTACCCCTTTAAGGGGTGTTATTAACAAAACCCCTCCCTGAAGGGATTTGGCGTCTCCGATGGATGATACGGTTATGTCTATTTTATCGCCTTCCCTCGCAAACGGCGGGAGAGAGGCGGTTACCATTACAGCCGCTACGTTTTTGGATTTTATGTCTTTGGGATCGAGTTTTACGTTTACGTTTTTTAAAAGGTTCGAAAGAGTCTGATTGGTGAATTTCGAAGATGAATCCCCGCTTCCGTCAAGTCCCACCACCAGGCCGTAGCCTATAAGCTGGTTGTCCCTTACCCCTACGATATTGGAGATGTCTTTTATTTTCGTTGCGAACAGATTTGTCGTTATAAACATATAAAATATGATAAGAAACATAAATCCGAGTATTTTTTCGTACCTGTCTATTATGAACGACATATAAAACCTTTTGCTTTTTGATACGTTGAAGCAAAAGGCGTTCCGGAAACTCAGGAATGGAAGTATCTTACTATTAAAACCCCGTTTTTTTCATAAAAATCGTAAACGTTTTTTTCCGTTTTCAGTTCCTGTATGAAGCTGTCGTCGTAATTTTCATACGTAACCGTTTTCAGGTTTGAAAGCGGTTTCATTTTTATCAGCAAGAACGTCCAGAAAAGTCCTATGGCGACGGATATGGCCAAAAACGCGCCTAACAGGTTGTGATGGACGAAATATCCCGCGCTCGCACCACCTAAGAATATACCGATATACTGTATTGTATTAGATGTTGAGAGGGCCGTGGCTTTTTCGTGCGCCCTTGCTATTTTGCTTACAAAACTCTGAAGAACGGGCTCAAGAAGGTTAAACCCGAAAAAGAATACGATAACCGCGAGGAAATATGTATATCTGTTGCCTATTAAAAACAGTACGAGAGAAAGCGTAATCGCAACGGCGCTCATTACGAATACGGCCTTTGCCTTCTGTTTTTTTTCGGCGAGTATGGCCCCTAAGGGGAGTGCGAATATACCTAAAACAAGGGCAGGAATGTATACTTTCCACAGTTCGGTTTTGTCCCAGTGCAGTTTTGAGGTGAATATGATCGGGGTTAGCATAAAAAATACGGTCATAAGCCCTTTTTGCAAAAATCCGCTTAAGAAAAGTTTTAACAGTTCCTTATGGGTGAGAATCTCTTTTAATGAAGAGTGGGGCTGATGATGAACGATTTTCGGCGGGTTTGGGATTTTGGCGATTACCAGCCATATTGAAAACAGCGCCAGAAAAGCCGTTAACACAAACAGTTTGTCAACGCCCCAGTTTGCACCGATAGTCGGGCCTAAAATCATTGACAGCGCAAAACTTAACGCTATAAACTGCCCCATTCTCGCAAAAGCCTTAGCTCTTGTGTTTTCATCGGTAAGATCGGCGATATATGCAAGAATTACCCCTCCGATGGCCCCGGCTCCCTGCAGCAGACGTCCGAATATAAGGATATAAATGTTGGTGGAAAAAGCGCACACCAGGCTGCCGAGCGCCAGTAAGGTAAGTCCGAAAATAAGGATTTTTTTCTTGTCGAATTTGTCCGCAGCCTTTCCGAAAGGAATCTGTAAAAAAACCTGAGACAGGGCATACGCGCCAAGAGCGATACCCACGTTAAAAGCATTGGCGCCTTGCAGTTTCATAGCATAAAGCGCCAAAAGCGGCATTACTATGAAAAGACCGAAAAACCTTATTGCCATAAGTAAACTTAGGTATATCATAACTCTCCTTTAAATTTTTACTTTTATTTTCCGTTTTTTTTCAAAATACACCGCTTCGGTGAAACCCATGTTTTTCGCTTTCTGCACCGTTTCTTTAAGCATATATCCCACCTGTTCGGGAGAGTGGGCGTCGCTTGAGAATGTGATATCGATGTTTTCTTCAAGAATCATTTCTAAAATATCATCTCCCGGATAAATTTCGTTAACGGGTTTTCTAAGTCCCGCAGTGTTTATTTCAACTGCCATACCGGCTTTTTTAATAGCCTTTATTGCGTTTTTTATTATATCTTTCACCGGTTTTTTCGGTTTGTGGCCGAATACTTTTACCAGGTCGATATGTCCAACGATATTGAAAAATTTTGAATTTGCCATTTTTTCTATCAGGTAAAAATATTCCTTGTACACATCATCGACGTTTCTGTTTTTCCACTCTTTTATGAATTCAGGATTGTCAAAACCCCAGTTGTCGAGAAAATGGACGCTTCCTATCAAATAATCGACGTTTCTTTTTAAAACCCTTTCGTCCACTTCGGGGGTGAAATCCACTTCGTATCCGAGCAGAATCTTTATATTATCATATTTTTGTGAAAGCGATGTTATTTTTTTTTCGTATTTTTCCATTTCCTCGAACTCCATTCTGTAAGCGGGGTCGAATTTCATAGGGGCGTGATCGGCAAAACCGTAGACGTTTATTCCTTTTTCAACGGCTTTTTCAATGTACTCTTCAGGTTCTCCTTTCGCGTGTTTGCAAAGAGGTGTGTGATTATGCAAATCTATCAGCATTTTTTGCCTTTTTAAATGAAATTATATATAATTAATCAAAAAAAGAGGTGAGCTATGACCCAGGAAGAGTTGGACGCTTTAATGGAGGGCGGTGTCGATTCGCTGGAAGATGAAATTTCACAGGCGGATCAGGATACGGAAAACGGAGGGGGGCCGGAAAAGGAAGTTTTGCCTCCGCCGGCGGATGAAAAGCACAAGGTTGTAGCCCAGCTGGACGAAGTTACGAAAGAGAGTGAGGAAAAAGCCACACAGATTCTGGATATTATGGACAGAATATCCGTTTCGATGTCCGATACCGTCGAAGAGCTGGGGGATGTACTTAAATTTTTGGAGCATGAAAAGGAACTTTTTACGAAACTGACAAACAGTTTTCCCCATATTAAAACGTTCAAAGACGAACTTGACAGAATAAACGAAATGATGGAAAAGGTTAAAAAGGCGATTGAATCGGGGGAAGCGGCGCAGGATGACATTATGACGGCGATGGATATTATGCAGTACCAGGACATTCACCGTCAGAAGATAGAAAGGGTTATCAATATTATGAGGGCTTTAATTAAATATATGAATAAACTTTTCGAGGGTAAAATAGACGACAACGAAAGGGTGCGAAGCGCAACGCACATACAGGGCGACGAAAGCGAGGAACTTGTCAACGACGAAGACATAGAAGCGTTGATTGCACAGTTCGGGGGAGCTAAATAGATGAAAAAAGTCGAACTGCTTTCGCCCGCTGGCGATTTTGAAAAACTTAAAATCGCAATAGCCTACGGAGCGGACGCCGTATACGCGGGGGTTAGCCATTTTTCTCTCAGATGCCACAGCGGAAAAGAGTTTAATTACGAAAATTTTGCCGAGGCGGTAAAGTACGCCCATGACAGGAATGTAAAAGTCTATGCAACGGTGAACTCTTTTCCTTTTGAAAATCAGCTTTCTTTAGTCGAGGAACATATTAAAAAACTTAAAGAAATCGGTGTTGATGCCATGATTATTTCTTCTTTGGGGGTTTTGATGAAAGCGAGGGAAACAGCCCCTGAGATTGAAATACACCTTTCAACCCAAGCCAACGCCCTTAATTCCTGGGATTATGCGGCATACAGGGATTTGGGAGTTAAAAGGATTATCGCCGCAAGGGAAAGTACGCTTAAGGATTTGCAAAGAATAAAAGAAAAAGTACCCGACGTTGAAATAGAGGTGTTTGTTCACGGAGCTATGTGCTTCGCATACAGCGGACGGTGTCTTTTAAGCGCGGTGCAGTTCGGAAGAAACCCCAATAAGGGAAGCTGTGCGAACGACTGCCGCTATCCGTATGTTTTATACGCCGAAAACCCTGAAACGGGAATGATGTTTAAACTTGAAGAGTACCCTGAAGACGGTACGTATATTATGAATGCGAAAGATTTGTGCCTTATCGAGCATATTCCGGAAATTTTAAAAAGCGGCGTAATCGATTCGGTTAAAATAGAAGGAAGGACCAAAGCGCCTTATTACGTGGGTGTGGTTACGAAAGCGTACCGGGAGGCTCTCGATTCTTTTTATGAAGGCAGGGAGTTTGACAGGGAATATTTTATGAATGAAATACTAACTACAAAAAACAGGGGTCTTACGGATGCTTATCTTGTAAAAAGACCTTATGAAAGACACGACACCCAAAACCTTGAAACATCCCTCACACACGGGGAATGGCAGGTAAGCGGCATTGTTAACGAGGACGGTGAGACATTTATGTGCAAATATAAAACGTTTCCGGGTGACACTGTTGAAATTCTGGCTCCGAAAAATGCTAAAATTTCACCTGTGAAAAACGAAATAGGTGAAATTTGGCATGAAAACGGAAAATGGAAGCTTAAATTTAATAAAATAGAAACGGTTTACGGGAAAGTTTTAAAAGCCGTACACAGCGGAAATTTAAACCCTATCAAGCTGCCGGCGAAATTGCCGTATTTGACGTTTTTGAGAAAAAAAGTCAAATTTAGTCCAAACGGGATATAAGGAGAGTTTATGAGATTCGTATCAATACTTATGGGAAGCAAAAGCGATTATGAAATAATGAGGGAAGCCGTTAAAATTTTTGAAAAATTTCAAATTCCTTACGAGCTTATAATTACTTCGGCGCACAGAACGCCCGATAGAACCCATTCATATGTAAAAGAAGCCGAAGAGAGGGGATGCAAGGTGTTTATATGCGGTGCGGGAATGGCCGCACATCTTGCGGGCGTTGTGGCGTCTTTGACAACAAGACCTGTTATAGGGGTGCCTATGCCGACCGGAATGATGGACGGTCTTGACGCCCTTCTTTCAACCGTCCAGATGCCGGGGGGAATGCCTGTGGCGACTCTTGCCGTGGGCAAGGCCGGGGCTAAAAACGCCGCTTATCTCGCACTTCAGATTCTTGCGAACAATGATGACGAACTGAAAGCGAAATTAGAAGAAGACAGAATAGCCGGGGCTAAAAAAGTGGAAATGGATTCGAAAGAAGTGGAAGTAAGAATAGACTGATGCAGACATGGCTTACTATCGACGAATTTTCACGTTTAAGCGGCAAAAGCAGGAAGGAAATTTTAAAGGCGTGCAGGGAAAAAGAGCTTAAATGCAAAAAAAGCGAAGGGGTTGTCTACATAGAAATGGAATCCCTTGCTAATTCCCTGATACCGGTGGAAGATGTAGAAATAATAAATGAAAACGAAGGTCTGATTCAAAAAACCATTACGACGCTTTTGACGCTGCACGAAAAAGTGCTTATGAGCAAAGACGAAACGATAGAGGCTTTAAAAGAGGAAAACGAATTTTTAAAAAATTCCGTTTATTCCATCCAGGAAATTTATGAAAATTCCCAGGAAACGATTAAAAAGCTGCAAAGACAGCTTGAAATATGTCAAGAAGAGCTTGAATTTTGCCGAAGGAAATACAAACTGATGTGGGGCAAGGTTCTGAAAAAAAGCGAAGAAGACGAAATTAACGACAAAAACGGTAAAAAGGAGGGTTGATGAGCGCTAAAAGGGTTGTGCTTTTTACGGCTCCGGGATGTGTGTGGTGCACTAAAGCGGAGCAGTTTTTTAAAAAAAACAAAGTAAAATACAGAAAAATAGATATATCAAAGGATAGAAAAGCCGCAAAAGACTGTGAAAGACACGGCTGCAGGGGGGTTCCCGTCATACTTGTGGGAAGCAGATGGGTTTGCGGTTTTAACGAACCCGTAATAAAAAGGGAGCTCGGAATTAAATGAATATAAGCAGGGAGTGTTATTTATGCATATATAAGCAGACGCTTAATATTACGAAAAAATTAGGACTTGACGAACATTCGGCCGCCGAAATTTTAAGAGGGGTGGGGGGAATTCTTTCTAAATACGGCTTAAACGTGACTCCTCCTGAAATCGCGGCGGAAGTTTATGAGTTCATATCTTTCGAAACGGGGGTAAGAGATCCTTTTGCCGAGGAAAAAAAAGAATCCGTCAAAGAAGCTTTGAAATTTAAGAAATTTTTAGAACAAAAACTCTCTTCTTGTGAAGAAAGGGTTTACAACGCGTGTAAAATTGCGGTTGCGGGAAACGTTATAGATTTGGGAGTTAACCATACTTATGATTTACAAAAAGAGATTGATAGTATATTCGAAATAGAATTTTTCCGAAACGATTACGGATTGTTCAAAGAAAAATTAAAAAAAGTAAAAAATATCGTGTACCTTGCGGACAATGCGGGTGAAAACGTTTTTGACGAAATTCTGATAAGAGAACTCAGAAGATTCACTTCGGAAATATATTATTTCACAAGGGGAAAGCCGATAATAAACGATGTAACCGTTGACGACCTCAAAGGTCTTGAAATAAATTCTCTCGCCGAAATTGTGGACAGCGGTGTTAAAACACCCGGGTTTCATCTTAAGTTTGCAAACGAAAAGGCGAAAAAACTTTTTTTTGACGCCGATATGGTAATAAGCAAAGGAATGGGGAATTTCGAGTGTCTGTTCGGGGAATGCGGCAGGGATGTTTTTTACCTTTTTAAAGTGAAATGCGAGGTTGTGGCGAGGGAAATAAAAGCGAAAATAGGGGAATACGTATTAATGAAGGGCGATAAATAAAAAACTAATTGATACGGGATTGTTTTTTGTAAAAAAACGGGATTAAAATAAAGGAGCATAAATGTATTTCAGCGATTTATTATTAAAACTTCAGGAGTTTTGGAAAGAAAAAGGGTGTAATATCGTAATGCCGTACGATTTTCCGAGCGGGGCCGGGACGTTTCACCCCGCAACGCTTCTCAGAAGCCTTGACAAGGGGCCTTGGAACGTGGCGTATGTGGCGCCGAGCCGCCGTCCAACGGACGGTAGATACGGTGAAAACCCGAACAGACTCGGGAGCTATTACCAGTTTCAGGTTATTATGAAACCGAGTCCCGACAATATTCAGGAAATGTATCTCGAAAGTCTCGAATATCTCGGGCTTAACCTGAAAGAACACGACGTACGGTTCGTGGAGGACAACTGGGAATCCCCGACACTCGGAGCGTGGGGGCTCGGATGGGAAGTATGGCTTGACGGAATGGAAGTTACGCAGTTTACCTATTTTCAGCAGGTAGGGGGACTTAAAACGTTCCCGGTACCCGTTGAAATCACGTACGGGACCGAAAGACTTGCGATGTATCTTCAGGGTGTCGATAATGTATATGATATCAAATGGAACGAAAATACAACTTACGGGGATATGCATAAAAGAAGCGAATTCGAGTTTTCGAAATACAACTTTGAGATTGCAAACGTCGAAATGCTTTTTAGGTGGTTTGAAGACGCAAGGGAAGAAGCGAAAAGATGCATTGAAGCCAAATTGCCTTTGCCTGCGTATGATTACACTATTTTTGCTTCTCACATATTTAACGTCCTTGATGCGAGAAAAGCCATCTCTCAGACCGAGAGGCAAAACTATATTTTAAAAATACGCGAACTTGCAAAAGGTGTGGCCGAAACATACGTTGGAATTGAGAATTGAGAATGGAGAATGGAGAATTATGAAACTAAAAAAAATATATGATGTTTTAAATGAGATAAGTCCGTTTGAATTGCAAGAAGAGTGGGATAATAGCGGGCTTTTGGTCGGCAGTTTTGACGACGAGATAGAAAAAATATACATCACGCTCGATTTGGACGAAGAAATTATAGAAAATGCGGATGAAAATTCTTTAATAATCGCCCATCATCCTCTTATTTTCAAACCTCTTAAAAACGTTGTACCCACTTCTTTTTCGACGAAGCTTTTAGTCGGGCTTATTCGAAAAAACATCTCTTTTATAGCGATGCATACGAATTTTGACAAAACTCATTTGAATAAATATGTAGCCGAAAACGTGCTGGGGCTTGATGGTGAAAGTACCGATTTTGTTTATACCGCAAAAATCGACAAACCTTTTGACGAATTTGCCGAATTTATAAAAAACAGACTGGAAATAAAATGTTTAAAGACCGTAAAATGTCACGATTTTATTAAAAACGTCTCTATTACCACCGGTGCGGGAATGTCCCTTCTTCCTTTTGTAAAAACGGATCTTTTTTTGACCGGCGATATAAAATACCATGAAGCGATGGATGCGAAAATCAGGGGAGTTTCCCTTATGGATATAGGACATTTTGAGAGCGAAAAGTTTTTCGTAGACGCATTGTACGGGGATATTAAGGATTTAGGCGTTGAAATAATTAAAACGAATTCGAAAAACCCGTTTTTATACGAATGAAAAAAATGGGAAAAGAGGGTAAAAATATCGGTTGGATAGTTTTTTTCTTTTTCTATTCGATGGCTGCGAATAAATTGGCTTGGATATCGGTACCGTTTTGTGTCGGATGATTTTCCATTGAATAAATATGTTATAATTTCATCAAAAAAGGCCTGAAATGAACAAATTTCTTGAGCAGCTTATAGAACTTAACAGACTTGAAAGAAAATTAAAGGAACTTGAGCCGGTGGAGGCCGGTATAAAAGCGCCTTTAATAAAGCTTGAAAACCAGAAAAACCTTCTTGAAGAGAGGCTTGAAAAGCTGGAGGAGGAGATAAAAAATATTAAATTAAAAAGAGGTAAAAACGAACTTTTAATAGCCGAACTCAAAGACAAACTCCAGAATATAGAGGAAAAACAGGCAAAAGTAAAAAGTGAAAAAGAGTTTAAAGCCCTTCAGATAGAAGAGGAACTCGCAAGAGAACAAATCGAGGTTGCAAACGAGGAGATAGCGAAGTTTGAAAAGCAGCTTGAAAACAAAGAGGAAGAAAAAAAATCACTTAAGGACGAAATAGAAAAAATAGAAGCGGAAATAACCATATTGAGTATGGATGTTACTAAAAAACTCGAAACGGTTGAAAAACAAAAAGAGGCTATTTACAAGGCGAAAGAAGAACTGATTACGAAAATGAGCCCTAAAATTTATGCGTTTTACGAAAAAATAAAAAGATGGGCGGGAATAACGGCTGTTACCCCCGTTAAAAAACAGGCCTGCAGCGGATGCAATATGAAAATAAACGATAAAATTTTTTCCGAAGTCATAAAGGGCGAGGAAATAGTAACATGTCCTCACTGCGGAAGGGTGCTTTACATAGAAGAAGAGGATAAAATAAACGAAAAATAAACGGCCGAGAGTGAAATCCGATAAAATTTTTTTTATTTTTTATTTTTTTACAGTTTTTTTTATATATTTAATTTCTTTGCCTTTTTTAATTTTTCTCTCTTTTAAATCCAAATACCGAAAATCTGTGCCTGCAAGATTTTTTCTTGTAAAAAACCCTCCTTTTAAAGAAAAAAGATACTGGTTTCATTCCTGTTCTCTTGGTGAGACGAAAGCCTTAAAACCCGTTATAGAAAGATTTGAAAAAATAAATTTAAGCGTGGTGACTAATACCGGTTATGAGGAAGCCCGTAAATATCAAAATGCCGATGTAAGGTTTCTGCCGTTTGAAATTTTTCTGCCGTTTTGGATAAAACCGTGCAAAACACTTGTGGTTATGGAAGCGGAACTTTGGTATATGCTTTTTTACATTGCTAAAAAAAGGTGTAAAAAAACGGTTCTTTTAAATGCGAGGATAAGCGAGAAAAGTTATCCTAAATACCTGAAATTCAGATGGTTTTACGAAAAAATTTTCAAAAACATAGACTTAGTTCTCGCCCAGAGCCCCGAAGACAAAAAACGCCTCGAATCTCTCGGGGCTGAAAACGTGATAAGTGTCGGCAATGTAAAAACTTATTTCAATCCCCGCATAAACACCTGTTATATAAAAAAGAAACCTTTGCTCGTTGTAGCCTCAACACATCAAAACGAAGAGGAGATAATTTTAAAAAACCTCGATTTAAAGCGGTTTCAGATTGCGGTTGTGCCGAGACATCCGGAAAGGTTCGACGAAGTTTACGAAACAATGAAAAAATACGGAGAGGTTGAACGCATAAGCGAAAAATGTAAAACGGGCAAATGCGTGCTTGAAGGGGATTTGATACTGATAGACAAAATGGGGGAGCTGATAAATCTGTATGCCGTCTGCGACGCTGTTATATTAGGAGGCAGTTTTGTCGATAACGTCGGGGGGCACAATCCGGTGGAAGCGGCGTATTTCAACAAACCCATAATAAGCGGACGTTATTTTTTCAATCAGAAGGCACTGTATAAGGAAGTGGAAAACATTGTTGTGTGCAAACCAGAAGAGATAAGGGAGAAAATACAAAATTTAAAATCTACGAAGATTAAAAACAGTGTGGATCCTGAATATATCATTCGTTTAATTTGCGAATGAGATCCGGTATGTTCATATATTTTGTGTAGCCTTTTAAAGTATCTGACACCCGTGGGTTTAACATTATTTCCCTTGCGGCTATCGTGCCTAAAACGTTAAAGCTTTTACTCAGGCCGTCAGGTTCGTGTTTAATTACCATGGAAGCTTCTTTTTTACAGTCTTTTGTTAAAAGTCTTTCTATAAGGGCTGCTATTTTTTTATTGTAGTTTTCTATGATTTTAGGTGTTACGTTTGAGAGAGATTTTAACTCCGGATATTGTGAAAGAACGACAAACATCCATTTTGCAAGCAGTATCCTGTCGTTTACTGAAGTTTTTCTTATAAGACAGTATGAAAGCTTTTGTGTGTATGTCTGGGCGGAAAGGATGCTTAATATTGAAAGCAGTATTAGGATTTTTTTCATTTAAACTCCTTTAACATTTGATTAATTATAACAGATTATATGGTAAAATAAAAAGAAGTATAAAAGGGGTATAATGTATGAGATAAAAAACGGACAGGTTTACATTTACGTAAAAGCGCAGCCGAATTCCTCGAAAAACAAAATAGCCGGCATATACGGGGATAGTTTGAAAATAAACGTAAAAGCGCCGGCGGTGGAGGGTGCTGCTAACAAAGAGCTTGTAAAATTCGTAGCTAAGGAGTTTAAAGTTCCGAAAAGTCAAATTTCCTTAAAGGGCGAAACAAGCAAAAAAAAGGTTCTGATACTTCCTTACAGCGAAAGTGTTATTAAAAAATTAGAGGAAATATATGGCAACGAACAAACAGATAGCTGAAATTTTGTCTAAAACCGCCGATTTGCTCGAAATAAAAGGGGAAAACCCTTTTAAAGTGAGGGCTTACAGAAATGCCGCGAGAATCGTAGAAAACTCGGCGAAGGATTTTGACGCCCTTGTAAAAAAAGGGTTTGATTTGACAAAACTTCCGGGAATAGGGCATGATCTGAGCGAATATATTAAAGAGATAGTTCATACGGGTGAATTTCACAAGTTAAAAGAACTTCAAAAAGAGATACCTTCTTCGCTCACGGAGCTTCTGAGTATAGAAGGTTTAGGTCCTAAAAGGGTGAAACTGTTGTACGAAACGCTCGGGGTCAAAAGTATGGAGGATTTGAAAAAATACGCTCTTAGCGGAAAACTTAGGCAGCTGCCCGGATTCGGTCCTAAACTGATTGAAAAGATTTTAAAGGGAGTCAAACAGCTGAAGAAAGCCGGAATAAGGTTTTTATGGGCGGAAATAGAGCCCGTTGCAAATGAAATTAAAGAATATCTTTTGCGTTTTGAAGGTGTGGAAACGGTTGAAATAGCCGGCAGTTTCAGACGTAAAAAAGAGAGTGTAGGGGATTTGGACATACTTGTTATAGCTAAGGATTATTATAAGGTAAGCGAATATTTCGTAAAATTTTACAGGGTGAAAGAGGTTTATTCAAAAGGGCTGACGCGTTCCACGGTGTTTTTGGACAACGGTTTACAGATTGATCTTAGGGCCGTAACGAAAGAAAGTTACGGGGCTGCCCTGCACTATTTCACCGGTTCGAAGGCCCATAATATAGAAATAAGAAAACTTGCCCAGCAAAAAGGTTTGAAAATAAACGAATACGGGGTGTTTGAAGGAAATAAAAAAATCGCCTCTTTAAAAGAGGAGGACGTATATAAAAGTGTGGGGCTGGAATATATCGAACCTGAACTCAGGGAAAACAGGGGGGAAATACAAGCGTCTATGAAACACGCACTGCCCGTTCTTGTGTGCGAAAAAGATCTAAAAGGGCTTATGTGCCGTATAGATGATATTTCCGAAAGCGAAGCCGTAATTGAAAGTTTTTTTGAGGCCGGATACGAGTATGTAATTGCCAATTTTTTTAAAAACGACGAAATATTGAAAAACATAACGTCCTTAAGGAAAAAATTTGAACATTTGAAGGTTTTGTTCGCCCTTACTCTTCCCGTATCGAAAAAAGAGGATCTTTTTTTAAATTCGAAGATTTCGGAGTCTTTCGATTTTGTTACGGCGGAGATACAAAACGGAAATATTTCCAAAAACGCTCTGACTTCGTTATATGAGCGAGTAATAAAAACGCCTTATGTAAAAATGGTTATGAGGCCTTCCCTTAGAAGGGTTTTGAAAAGCGACGGAATTGATCTCGACTGGGATTTTGTTTTTGAAAAGGCGCGTAAACACGGTGTGGCGATGGATATATGTTCGCAACCGGAATATATGGATTTAAGCGATGTTTTAATAAAAAGGGCGGTCGAAAAAAACGTAGATTTATGTATTAGCGCTTTTAAACCGTCGCAAGCCGTTTACGGGCTTAACCAGGCCAGGAGGGGGTGGTGCGAAGCGGAGAAACTGTTAAATTCGAGAAATTATGAAAGGATGAAAAGATTTTGGCGAGAAGGTTTGTAATCACGTTTTTGTTTGTTTTTAATTTTTTATATGCGGGTCATGAGGAAATGGTTGTCGTAACTAACAAATGGGAACCGTTTACGATGGTTGCCAACGGCAAATTAAAGGGTATAGGGATAGATTTTTGGAAACTGGTTGCAAAAAAAGCCGGCATTAAATACAAATTTAAAATTGTGGACAAATGGAGCAAGGTTTTGGAAAGTATAAAAGAAGGAAACGCTTCTTTGACCGTAAGTACCGGAATGACGGAGGACAGGGAGGATTATGCCGTTTTTTCCAAACCTTATGTGACGTATCCCCTCGTGTTGGCAACTAAAAACGATATCGGTTTTATTTTCGACATCAACTTTTTAAGAAATAAAAAAATAGCTATAGGGAAATGTTATACGGCTGAAAAACTGATGATGAAAAAGTATCCTTTTTTAAAATACGTTTATACTGAATCCGTTGACGAGGCGCTTGATCTGGTGAAAAACGGAGAGGTTTTTGCGGCTGTCGACATATTGCCCGTTATCGCATACAAAATAAACAGATACGAATACTATAATTTAAAAATTTCGGGTCAGATTCCCATTAATTTCAATGTAAGGTTTATGATTTCGAAAAAACACGGATATCTTCTTGAAAAAATCAACAAAGCGATAGATTCAATTTCTTTTTCCGAAAAGGAGAAGATTTACGGCAAATACATAAGTCCGGTTAAAAAAGTAGTGTTCAGCTCCAACGAGCTTCTGTTTTATTTTTTGATTTTTTTCAGTTTCGTAATTATTATACTTCTTTGGATATACAGTTTAAAAATTGAACTTCTGACCCTTAAACGCGACCCTACCGACTATAATGCCGACTGTGACAGGTTGACGGGTCTTTTCAGCCGTAAAAAAATAGAAGATATAATATTCCAAAAACAGAAAAACGAGGAAAAATTTTCCGTTATAATGTTCGACATTAACGAATTTAAAAACATAAACAGATTTTACGGGCACCATTTCGGGGATATTGCTTTGCTGGAGCTGGTGTCTGTGGTGAAATCCTCTCTTAAAAAGGAAGATGTTTTAGGCAGATACGCCGGAGGCACCTTTGTAATAATTACACATGATGCGGACGGTGTATGCGAATATGCCGAGAAAATTTATGAACTTATAAGGGGGTTTGAATTCAGTACCGTAAACCGTCTGGAATGCAGTTTTGCAGTTTATAAAAACGCGGAAAACAAAGAGGATGTGTTAAAAAACATTTATAAAACCCTCAGGGAGAATAAAAACAAAAATTTAAAATTTACGTGTTGATTTTTTCGATGTGCTTTTGGAAAGCGTTTAAGTGTTTTGCCGCCGTTTTTTTTAAAACTGCGGCGTTTTTGATATCTGTTTTGTGTGAAAGTATATACAAATTGTTTAAAATGTGAGAGAGGGAGCCCCTTAATAGCGTGTATTCTTTGGGATTAGTTTTTAGAAATCTGTCGAATGCGTTGTCTATAAAATCAATCAGTCCGGTGAGTTCTTTATAGTTTTTTACCGGTTTTTGCAGCACGTTTTTTACCGGTTTTATAAGATGATGTAAATCGGGAAGGGAGGGTTTTTTGTTATATGCGTTAAAACAGCTTTTTATTTCTTTTATAACGTTTTTTTTGTCTATTCGGGGCAGGGTTTTGTATTTTAAGGGTACGGTGTTTTTTATGTATGCTCCGTCGCTTAGGTTGTATACGTTAAGCCCTTTTATTCGGATGAGGTTTTCAATGTTTTGTTTTGAGGATAGGTAAAGGGAATCGGTGTATATGTCGTTGCTGAAATTGCCTTTAATTTTTATTCCGTTTTGTTCGGTGTCGTTGCGGCTGTCGTAAAAACTTCCGCTTGCGTGTTTTTTCATATTTAGCCTGAATCCGAGATCCATTCCGCACAGATAGATTTCCTTTGTAAAATTAGCCGCAAACGCCACCCCCGCATTTCCGACAAGCGGGGAGGAACCGCTCAGAATGTGGTTTTCGGAAAAACTGAATCCTTCCCTGTTGTACATAAACGAGGTTTTAGCAAGGTCGAAAACTCTTTTATCCACAACGTTTGAACCGACGAAAATACCGTTGTATTCCGGAAGCGTGTCTTTTAGTGTTTCCGCAAGCAGGTCTATTCTTTCCTGTTCTATGTGAAAATCGCTTTCAATACCGGCTTTTAAGAGAGGTTTTAATGCCGTGCCCACACTTATTAAAATCATCGAATCGATATTTTTTTTGATAAACGGTATGTTTTGTTCCAGGCTTTTCCCGTTTGCCGCTATGCAAAAGGGGACGTTTAAATCCTTTGTTTGTGATAAAACCGGATATTTGTCGTATATGTCCAGGTAGTTTTTTATTCCTTTTATTTCGTCTTCGTATGTGCCCCATCCCCTTAATTTTGAAACCCTTATTTCTTCGAATTTGCTTAAGGCGTCGTTTATAAGCGGGTGATTGTATGTTTTAAGCGTCAGGGTTAAAAAAGAAGATGTTATTTTCCGTTCGTAATAAAATTTTTCTATTGCATGATAGTCGATTTTTCCGCCGATCCACAGAAAAAACCTGCCGTTGAGTTTTTC
Organism: Nautilia sp.; assembly: GCF_053994455.1. NCBI lineage: Bacteria > Pseudomonadati > Campylobacterota > Epsilonproteobacteria > Nautiliales > Nautiliaceae > Nautilia > Nautilia sp. The sequence goes on from NZ_JBMYAU010000060.1 coordinate 32,663, forward strand.
GTATATTTTTTCATAATCCACGAAGTATAAACTTATTGCAAAAAATTCGGGATTGGGTTCGTATACGAAAAGAGACTGAAATTCGAAATTTTCCGCTAATATTTGGAGGTGCTTGCCGGCTAACAGCCCGAATACCGCCGTTGTGGGGAGAAAATTTTTGTCGAAATAAAAACCTTCGGTGTAATTATTGAAAGAGGAGGCTTTTTTTATAAGGCTGTTGATTGCTTTTCCGGTGATAAAAAATTTATCTTCCCACAAAGAAGGGGTTATGTAAAAGAATTTTTTTTCCCACAGGGGATTGTGTGTGGGGTAAAAAGAGAGTTTTTTGGAATCTTCGGTTATTGACGTTTTATATATTTTTTTCCCGTTTTTAGCGTATATGTTGTCGTTTTTTATATAGTGCTCTTTTGGGGCGGTTTTTATTTTTTCATAAAGGTGAGGAAGGTTTTTGTATAAAAAATTTATGTTTTTTTTAAACAGTTCTTGCATGTTTTCTCCGCTAAAAATCTTTGATTTTTAGCGAATTATAACATTATTGTTTTAATTGCAAGAGCGTGTTTAACATCTGATCCGAGGTTGTTATCGTTTTGGAATTGGCCTGAAATCCCCTTTGGATTATGATAAGCTGCGTTAAACTTCTGCTTAAATCCACATTGCTCATTTCAAGCGAACTCGGCTGTATGCTTCCCCTTCCCCCTGTTCCCGCCGTGCCTATAATAGGCTCTCCGGAGTTAGGTGAAGAGTTAAACAGTGTGCCTCCGTCGCTCATAAGACCTTCGTTGTTTACAAATTTCGCAAGGGCCACCTGCGCAAGGGAATAACTTCTTCCGTTGCTGAACACGCCTATAATCGTTCCCGTCTGATCCACTACAAGGCTTTGGAGATCCCCTCCCGGGTAACCGTCCTGTGTCTGACCGCTTGTTGAACTCGGCGCTTCGAATGAAGTAATGCCGTCAAACCCGCCGATTTCTCCGAAATCGAGCTGAATAGCCTGCCCGGGCTGGGAGCCGTTGTTGGCATTTAGAATAAGAGAAGGCGGGTTAAAAGAATTTACGCTTCCGTCGGGGTTGAACGTAATATTTCCGCTTGCCGGGTACATAAGTTCGGCGGGTGCGGGAACTTCTGCATACCAGTCCCATTTGGTGGGGTCGCTCGGGCCTGTGGAGGTGTGTGTTTTTCTGAAATGAAGGGTCAGTGTATGTTTGCTGCCTAAAGAGTCAAAAACGTCTATGCTTGTAGTGTGAATTGCTGCGTTCATAGCCTGTGTCATTCCAACCCCGCCGCTTGCAAGGCTTCCGTTAAGAGATGAGAACGCTTCGGTAAAAAGTTTATTGTCCTGTTCGCTCGGGTATCCGCTTATACTGATATTGAACATACTTCCGGAGGTGTTTTCTATACTGAGCTTTCCGTCGCTGTTTACGGTAACCGTCGCTTTTGATTTATTGACCGCATACTGGTTTCCGGTTGGGTCGTTGCTGTCGCCAATGGCCATCTGCCACAGATATGTCAAATCCTGTATGTCGTGAAAATAGTACGTGTCTTTTTTGTAAAGCGGATCACTTGCGCTGCCGCTGCCGAGTTTGCTTATTATACTGTCAAACTGGGCAGTTGCCCCGGTTGGTGCTTTTCCGGTTGAGTCATCGTATGCATGTGCGGAAGTGATGTTTGCGGTTCCGGTTTCTTTGAACTGTCCGGTGGTCGGGTCGAAAGAAATGGTTATGTTAAAACTGTCCTGTGCGAATTTACTGTTAAGTTCGCAGCAGAGCTGGTCTATAGTGTTAAAATCCTCTCCGTAAAGAAGCGGTGAGTATGTTTTGCTTCTTGTTCCTGTAGAATCTGTGACGGTAAATTCAAGAGTGTTGTGTGAGACAATATTGAAATTGGAATCTCTGCTTATGCTTAACCCTGCTGATATTTTTCCGTCGGCGTCGGCATATAGCCAGTGGAGTCCTTCCGTCGAATCCGCTTTTGTAGCCGCCCCAACATAATTGCCTGTCGTTGTTGTGCACGAGTGTGCATTTGCCGTTAAGGGGTCGGGGGTGTATATGAATTTTCTCGTTTCATAAAGTCCGTCTATGTTGACGCTGAGCCCCTGTCCTTTTTCAAGATTGAATGCGTCCCCGTTCGAATTGAAAAGTTCTCCTACGTCGTCCGCCCCTATGAAACCGTTTTGTATGGATTTGAAGTTTCCGGAATAGTTTCCTACATTAAGTTCGCTTAAAATGTCGTTTAATACGGTGTTTGTGGGAGAGGAGATGTTGTCTATTCTGTTTGTCTGATCCACAATCTGTCCGTTGCCGTTTAAAAACACGGAATAATCGCTGTATCTTTCGTCAGTGTTTATAGGGGCGCCGTTTAAATCGTGGGTTACCTGGTAGTTTATTTCGTCAATCAGATCTTTTAACGTTTTAAAGGTGTTGTCATGGTCGTTTTGGCTTTCTCCGTATACGAAGGTTACGGTTTTTTTGTTTCCGTCTAAGTCCGTAATGTCCATACTCACTTTGTCTATGCCGGGAGTCAGTGAGATTTCCGTTCCTTTTGCGTCAAAAAGCCCGTTAATGTCGGCATCCGGTTCGACCGTTGAACGTGTGCCGCCCATTTCGCTTATCGTGTCGCCGCTGTTCAGGTTTGCTTTTATCTGGATTTTACTTGTTTCTTTGGCGGGGGTTGTAAGTCCCGGGGGGATCGATATAGGTTTAACACCGCTTGCGGTGTCTATCGTGTGGGTGTCCGGATCGGCAAGCCAGCCTTGGACCACGTAACCGTTCGGATCTACGAAATTTCCGTTGGCGTCGAATGTAAAGTCACCGGCTCTTGTATATTTGTAAGTTTTTCCCCCGTCACCGCTGACAACGAAAAAGCCGTCTCCGTTTATCGCCATGTCCGTATTTTTATCCGTATTTTGTATACTTCCCTGTTTATACATGGTTTCGACTGCGCTTACGCTTGTACCGAGCCCTATCTGAAGGGAGTTTTTACCCCCTAAATTTCCCTGAGGCGCCGTTGCGCTTTTTACCGTCTGGCTTAAAAGGTTTTGGAAATTGGTACGGCTGTATTTGAAACCGACCGTATTTACGTTGGCTATATTGTTGGCTTCCACGTCCATTGCGATTTGATGAGCGTTAAGTCCGCTTACCCCGCTCCATAAGCTTCTCATCATAATGATATCCTTTTTTTAATTGTTTTTGTTTTAATAAGCAAAAATTATTCCCTTTTTAGGCTTTTTTCATATCTATTGCCCTTTGTATCATCTGGTCGCTTGTCGTTACCGTTTTTGCGGCGGAGGAAAAGGCTTTTTGAGTTATAATCAATTCTGTCATAGCCTGCGAAAAGTCTACGTTTGAGGCTTCGAGCGCCCCGGAGTTAATTACGACCTCGCTTATGTAATTTCCGTTTTCGTCCGTATATAAAAACGCCTGATTTGAATTGTCGGTGCTTTTAAAAATGTTTTCGCCTAAACTTTCAAGCCCCTGAGGGTTTTGAAAATGATATACGGGAATCTGTCCGAGTGTTACCGTCTGTCCGTTTGAAAAAACGGCCTCTATTTTTCCGTCCGTTAATATCTGGTAATTTTCAAGTCCGCCTTTTTCTATACCGTTTTGGGTGTATGAGTAGTTGGTTGTAGTATCGTTTTTGTCAAAAGACGTTAAATTGAATTTCAGCGTTATGTTTTGGGGCGATGTTATTGTAACCGTTTCGGGCGAAATAAGCTCTCCCGCATCGTTGAAAACCAGTTCGAATGTTTTGGAAAAAATATTATTCGAAGACGGGTCCGTTATATTTAAATTTGCGCTCCAGACGGTCTGATCGTTTAAGACTTTCTGTTTTGTAAAACTAATCGAAAGGTTGTCGATTTGTGAATCGGCTTGAATAATGTTTCCTCCGAAATTCTGTGTATTCGTTAAGAATGCGAAACTTTTGTTGCTTGTTTGGGGAAAAATTTCCCCGCTTAAAGATTTGAAATTGTTCATAAAAGCCTCGTTTGTGTTTTCGGTGTTTAAGGCGTAAGTGTAAACGGGCAGGTCCGTGTTGTTTTGTATGTTTATTTTTCCGTCTTCGTCAAGGTAAACGTCAGTTTCGCCGGGATATGCGGTATCGGCAAGGTTTTGCAAAATATCGTCGAGATTTTTAACGGTTGAAAATTCGTATTTGTCCGAAGGAGAAGGGCTGTAATACAGTTTTGCGGCCGCGGTGTTTTGGGCGTTGTCGTTGTTTGAGATTATAATAAGCTGTTTTGGATCCGATATTTTGATGCCTTTATCGGTTTTTTCGGTTAGAATACCTGCGTTTTCAAGGGCGTTTTGCAGTGCGTTTTGAATGTCTGTTTTTGTGGAACCGTCCGGAAGGTTTACGTATATCCGTTTACCGTTTACCGTAAAGTCGTATATTACGTTTTGAGAATCTTTGACATCGTCGTTTATACAGAGTTCCGTGGAAATAAGATTATTTTCGTATGTGATTTGGTTTCCGAAACCGAAAATGAAAGAATCGTTTTGTCTTACTTTTAAATCTTCTCCGTCTTTTGAATAGAGTGCGCTAAAATCGATGTTTTCACTTGCGGGGCTTATGGTCGTTATCTGTTCGGAATTGTTTAAATTGGCGGTTAATGTGGCTTCACTTGTGGGAAGTGCCGGTAAAACAACGTTGTTGGGCAGTGAAATGGGGCTCATCTGTGTATTTGCATTTATGAGAACCGATGTATTTACGTCTCTGTTTATAAAATAAGAACCGTCGCTGTTTTTTACCAGGTTTTCCGCGTTTGCCACTAAAAGGCGGTTTCCGTTTCCGTCCGTAAGGTATCCGTTTGCGTCCCTTGTAAAAGAACCTGTCCTCGTGTAATAGGTTTGGCCGTCGCCGCCGCTTAAAGCAAACCAACCCTTTCCGTTAATCGCGAGATCAAAAGGGTTGTCTGTGTTTATCAGGCTTCCCTGAGAGAGGTTTATTGCACTTGAAGACAATGTGCTTCCTGCACCGAAATCCGAGGAAGCGGCTTTATTTATGCTGAGCATATCGGAAAAAAGAGTGGAAAATTCCGGAATCTGTTCTTTATAACCCGCCGTATTTATGTTTGCAATGTTGTTTCCCCATATATCTATTCCGTCCTGGAAACTTTTCAGCCCGCTTATACCGTTATAAAAAGAGGTTGTCATTTTAAACCTTTGTTTTTTAGTCCTGCCATTCGTAAATTTCCTGAATTTCACTGAAAGGAAGATAGTTGCTTCCTAATTTGGCATAAGGTACCCCGTTTTCGAATCTTACGGATTCTATCGGATAAGCTCCGAGAGTCGTCGTTTCCTCTTTGCCTTCGGGGGTGGTGTATTCGGCTGTGACTTCATATGAATCGCTCGGAACCCTCTCCCCGTTGTCTCCTATTAAATCCCAGTCGAAATTTAAAACGCCTTTCGTATGTGCTTCAAGAGGGAATGTTTTTACAACGTTTCCGTTTTTATCTTTTATTATTACGTTTCCGCTTGTTATGTCGTCTCCGAAACACAAATCGAAATTAACGCTGTCGTCACTGTCTGTGACGTTTATGTATCTGTATCCGGTGTCCGCCATTTTTCCTATTGCGTTTAAAGTACTGAACTGACTTGTGGTGGAAAGCACGTTGGAGAGGTTATCAAGTGATTTTTGCATATTTTCGTTCATTTCCATGGTGGAAAGGTATGCGGTCTGTTCGAGCATTTTGTCCGTATCCATCGGATCCGTCGGATCCTGCATCTGAAGCTCGGAGAGAAAAAGCTGCATAAACGCGTCTTTGTCCAACTGCGAATCGGGATTATAAACATAATCGCTGCTTGAAGTGGTGGTTGTGTTTGTCACGCTTGTAACCGCCATAATGACCCTTTTTTAATTAAGCAGCAATAACCGTTCCGGTTTAAGCGTAATGATAAGGGATTTCTATTATCAGTTCTTCGGGTTCCTCTTTTGAATTTGAAAATTTCTGATTTTGCTGATATTCCCTGTTTCCTTTTTGCTGGTTCGAATTGAAACTCATATTTACGTCCGCAAACCCCATGTTAATCAGGTTTTGGCGCAGTTCCTGCTGCTGGGTGTGGAATATGTTCAAAGCCGTGCTGTTGGAGTTAATCTGTATCTGAAGGTTTTCCCCCCGGTGGATTATAGTCACCTCCACTTTGCCGAGTTCTTTCGGATGTAGCTCCATTGAAAGCTTTGAAAGAGGCGGTTTGTAGTTTTCTATCGCGTTTTTTAAGTCGGTTGCGAATTTCTGAATTGACTGTTTGGCTTTTTTTACCGTAATTTTCAGCTGTGTAATGTTGGAGGCTACAAACTGCGGGTTTTTGTGTTCTACGTTATGTTTTGTTCCGGTTTTCGGAGCTGTTTTTTCTTTTTCTTTTTCGGTTTTGTTCTCTTTTCGGCCTTGAAGCAGGGTTGAAATGATTTCTCCCGCCGTTTCGTTTTTTTTGTTTACGGGCTGTTTTGTAAAAAAGTGTTTTTCATTTAGCGTTACTTTCGGTTTTGGGGGTTTTATTTTTATACCTGTATCTGTTTCTTGTTGTTTGTACGTTTTTGTTTTTTTTTCGTGCTTTATTATAATTTTTGAAAGGTTAAGCTGTTTTTTTTCGGCTTCGGTTATCAGCCCTTTTAAGGTGGTTGTGTTTTTTATATCTTTTAAATCGGAGTTTTTAATATTTTGCATATTTTTGGAAGAGACGATTATTTTTTTTGTGATTTCCAGAATTTTTTGTTCCCGGGGGGGAGGTATTTCGATTTTGCCGTTTTTTATGTTTTCAAAAAAGTCTTCTAACGTTTTTTCTTCGTTTTTATGTTCGGGTACTGTTTCGGATATAAACTCCTGAATGTTTTTGACGAATGAAAAATGTTTCACTTCTTTGCTCTTTTTTTGTTTTGTCGGTGCCGGTTCGGTAGGAAGTTTTTCCGTTTCGGGATGTTTTTCAAGTTCTGTTTTTAAGTTTTTAACGCTTTTTTCGTCAATTTTGAAGCTTTTGAAAATTTCTTTTAACTTGTCCGGTTCGTTTTTAAATTCGTTTATTATTTCACTTAAAAAATCACCGCTTTTGGAAGAGTTCTTTTTAGCGGTGGGAGTTTCCTTTACATCCAAAGATAACAGTAAAGATTCGATAAGAGACATTTTGCCGGACCTTTTTAAAAAGCCCAGCAAAAAATATTCCGCTTTATGCGTCAGATTTTAAATTTTTTGCTTTCGTTGCTCAAATCGGTAATTATGGCTTTTAACCTGTGTGATATGTTTTGGAGCTTTTCAGCAACTTTTTCAGAAATTTCGCTCTCCTGTATAAGTCCGTCCACCGCTTCTATAAGGAATTTTACATTAGTGCTGATTTTGGTTGTTTCATCAAGCGCCTGTCGGGAGATTTCAATCGTTTTTCCGAGGGAATTTTTGGTTTCGTCCGTTTTATTGATAAGTTCGTTTGTTTTATCCGAAAGGTTTATAAATTCCTGCGTGTTGTTTTCAATCTCTTTTTGTGTTTCCAAAATACCCTGTACTATTATATTTATAGCCGCATCTATTTCGCTGAGGCTTTTTTGTGTCCTTTCGGCGAGTTTTCTGACTTCATCCGCCACTACCGCAAAACCTCTTCCGTGTTCTCCCGCCCTTGCCGCTTCAATGGCCGCGTTTAAGGCGAGCAGGTTTGTCTGGTCGGCTATTTCTTTTATTATGTTGATAATGTCTTTTATCTGGTTGGACTGATCGGCAAGTG
>NZ_JBMYAU010000061.1:0-8438 GCF_053994455.1 Nautilia sp.
TTTATCTTTTTTTATCCTCACATCCTAAAATCGATATCGTTCAAACGTCGATAATTTACAAAAACCCCCCTTTCGGATATTTGGAACAGGAAGATTTTTATAATTCCGTCCTGGTTGTTAAAACGGATTTTTCACCGTACGAACTGCTGAACTTTTTATTATATACCGAAAAAAAATTCGGAAGGGTCAGAAGTTTCAAAAATGCGCCGAGAACACTTGATTTGGATATAATATTGTATAATAATGTCAAAATATCCACCGAGAAGCTCAAAATACCGCATCCCTTTTTTAAAAACAGGGATTCAGTACTCGTACCGTTAGCTTTAAAGGACAGAATTGGAACTTAAAACTTTTACCGCACCGACTTATACGGAGGCTTTGAATAAAGTTAAAAACGAATTAGGGGATGACGCCGTTATTGTTTCAAGCAGGGAAATAAAGAAAAAGACGCTTACATCCGAAGGGCTTTACGAAATTGTTGTCGCAGTGGAGAACGACAATATAAAACCGAGAAAAAAACCCACAAGCGATGAGGAGCATGTAAAAGACGTTATGCTCAAATTAAGCACTGCGGCAAAAGAAATTTCTTCAATCTCTTCTAAAGAGGACAAAACGTGCGTTCCGCTGAGCGGGCCTGCGGTTCAGAAAAACGAAGATATAGCCGTGTTGAAAAATCAGATATCCCAGATAGCGGACACCCTTAAGTTTTTACAGGCGACGGTATGGGATATTGTCAATAAAAAAAACGAGCTTGAACTGCCTCCGGAATTCAGTGAAATATACGCCCTTTCACGTGCAAGCGGAATGAGCGAAAAACATCTTGACGAAATTATGAAACTGACCATAAAATATATGCCTCTGAAAATGAGAAAAAACCGTGAAACAATCAAAAGGTATTTTCATACGCTTTTGAAAAAAATGGTTCCTATAAGGGTTGAAAGGGAGGTGAAGGCGCCTCATAAAAAAATAATGATGTTCGTCGGACCCACCGGTGTGGGCAAAACCACAACCATAGCCAAACTCGCCGCAAGGTACGCTTATAAACTTTCACAGCGTCATAAAGTCGGGATTATTACCCTTGATACGTACAGGATAGGGGCGGTTGAACAGCTTATGACTTATGCGAAAATGATGAGGCTTCCGATTGAAACGGTTGTGGATCCGAGCGATTTCGGAGATGCGCTGAATTCATTAAGACATAACGAATATATTTTAATAGACACTGTGGGAAGCTCCCAGCACGATAAAGAAAAAATAGAAAAACTCAAAAGCTTTTTAAAAGTGGATACGTTTGCCGAAATAAATATCAATCTTGTTTTGTCCGCGGTTACGAAATACGAAGATTTGGTGGATATATACGACAATTTTTCAATTCTGCCCATAGATACGTTTGTGTTTACCAAACTTGACGAAACCAAAACATACGGAAATATTTTTTCACTTCTTCTCGATACGAAAAAACCGGTCAGTTATTTTTCGATAGGGCAGGAGGTGCCCGACGATTTAATGGAGGCGGGAGCGGATTATTTGTTAAAAGGTATACTCAATAAGGAGTTTAATTGAAAACTCAGGCGGATAAATTAAAAGAAATAGTGCAAAAGAGTCTTAATCATACCAAAAACACCCGTTTTATTGCGGTTACGAGCGGGAAAGGGGGTGTCGGAAAAACCACAATAACGGCAAATCTCGGATACGCACTGCACAGACTCGGATTTAAGGTGGTGCTTTTTGATGCCGATATCGGGTTAGCCAACCTGGATGTCGTTTTGAAGGTAAATGCGAAAAAGAATATATATAACGTTTTAAAAAACGAATGTACATTAAAAGACATTATAGTTGAAATAGAAAAGGATTTTATACTTATTCCTGGAAAAAGCGGAAACGAAATTATCGATTTTGCCGATGAGGTTACTTTAAGCCGTTTTTTCGGGGAACTTGAATTTTTGGACGATTACGACTTTTTTATAATCGACACCGGTGCCGGAATAGATAAGAAGGTTCAGATGTGGCTTGAGGGTGCTGATGACATAATAGTCGTTACAGTGCCCGAGCCTGCCGCTATTACGGACGCGTATGCCATGGTTAAGATAATCAGCGAGAAAAAAAACATAGCCTTTATGCTTTTAAATGAAGTTTCAAGCGAAAAGGAGGCGATAAATATTTTCGGAAAAATAAAAAACGTGGCCGATGCGAACCTTAGAAAAGATTTCAGGCTTCAGATAATAGGCTTTTTGAAAAAGGATAAAATTGTTACCAACGCTTCTATAAAAAGGGCTCTTTTTGTCAAGGAAGAACCTCTCAGCGCACCGAGCGAACAGATTTTTAAGATTGCCAGAAAACTTGCAAAAATTTCGGAACGAAATGTGCTGGAAGAAGAAAAAGGTATTACCCGTTTTTTCAAAAAAATATTTTCAGGGTTTTAAAGGTGAAAAATGAGAGGAGAAAATTTTATCTTTTTTCTGGCTTCCAGCGGGTTTTTTATCGGTATTGTCTTTTCTATATTGCACAGTCTTGATTTTGCTGAATTTTTATTTGCGACGGTATTGATAACGGTACTTTTTTATCTGCTGGGGTTGGCGGGTGTCACTTTTTTTATAAAATTTTTGGACGTTAAAAAAATTGTCTATTTTAACAAGCGAGAAATCGACGAAATTTTGGATGTGCAGATAAAAGAGCTTGAGAAAAAAGAGGATTTTATACTTGAAAGTTATATGTTTATAAAGCAGATGGAAAAAGATGAAATAAAAATCTTAAAGAACAGGTCATGACCCGTACGCTTTCAAATCCGTATGAGAAAAATTTGAAACTGTTCAGCGACGAGCTGGCTGTAGATTATATGCCCGCCGTAAAGGCCATGGCGGCAAGGCTTAAAGAGAGGCTTCCGAGCAGTGTGGAGTTTAACGATCTTGTATCTATCGGTCTGGAAGAACTCGTAAAACTCGCAAGAAGGTATGATCCTAAACAGAATGACAATTTCTGGGGATATGCCCAAAAAAGAATATACGGAAGTATGCTCGATTTTTTAAGAAGTCTTGACACGGTAAGCCGCAGCGACAGAAAACTGATAAAAGATATTGATAAGATTATAGAATCGTACCAGTCGAAATACAATCACGAACCGGATGATGAATATCTTGCGGAAACGCTCGGTGTGGACGTGGAAAAAATAAAAAAAGCGAAAAACGCAAGTGAAATATACAATGTAATGCCCATAGAAGAGCAGATAAATTTTTTTGAAAATGTAAGCAAAAAAATAGAAGAGGAAGAATTAATCGAAAAAATAAAAAAGATTTTAAAAACTATGAATGAAAAAGAGCAGCTGATTATACAGCTTTATTACTTTGAAGAGCTTTCTTTAAAGGAGATAAGTGAAATTTTAGGAGTCACGGAAAGCAGGATTTCGCAGATACATAAAAACGTAATAAAAAAATTAAGGAAAGAGCTAAATGGCTGATATTCTTTCTCAGGAGGAAATAGACGCGCTTCTTGAAGTTGTTGAAGAAGAGGATATTGCACCGGACGAGCTTGAAAAAGCGTCCGATATTCTTGACAACAGACAGATAACGCTGTACGACTTCAAACGACCAAACCGTGTAAGCAAGGAACAGCTCCGTTCGATAAGGGCGATTCACGATAAAATGGCCAGAAGCCTTGCAAGCGACATATCCTCCCTTATGAGGAGTATAGTGGAAATTCAGCTTCATTCGGTGGATCAGATGACATACGGAGAGTTTTTGATGAGTCTTCCTTCCCCTACGTCTTTTAATGTTTTTTCGTTAAAACCGCTTGACGGCAAAGGTGTAATAGAACTTAACCCTTCGATAGTTTTTCCTATGATTGACCGTCTTTTGGGAGGCAGCGGGGCGCCTTTTGAAACTTCGAGGGAATTTACCGATATAGAGCTCAATCTTTTGGATCAGATATTGAAAGTCGTTACGCAGAATATGAAAGAGGTATGGTCCCCTATTATGGATATGTATCCTATAATAGAGGCGAAGGAATCGTCTCCGAATGTTGTGCAGATAGTTGCCCAGAATGAAATTGTAATAATGGTGATTATGGAAATAATAATAGGCCAGACAAGCGGAATGATGAATATTTGTTATCCCGTAATAACGATAGAATCGCTTCTTCCGAGACTTGCAAACCGCGATTTGATGCTTAACGAAACAAGCGGCAGAAAAAGCAGAAACAAGGAGCTCAGGGCTCTTTTAAGAGGTGCGAAAATAGAACTCGAGGCGGTGCTCGGATATGCCGAGCTTAATATGAAGCAGGTGCTTGATCTTGAAGTCGGAGATATAATAAAATTAGACCGTCCCGCTGACGACACGGTGATTGTAAAGATAGACGGAAGGGAAAAATTTATAGCGGATTTCGGAGTCAGAAGATACAGAAGAAGTATAAAAATAAAAGAAATTTTAAAAACGGAACATGACGAAATAAAAGAAATTTTACAAAAACTCGAACAGAAACGAAAAGAAAAACTTGAACAGATAACAGGAGAAGAAAGTGAATGAATTTAAAGATTTGCTGGTTAGTGAAATAAAATCCACAATAGAAGGCCTGATAGGTATAACTCCGGAAGTTTCTGTTCTTTCGGAAAGCAAAGACCTCGGATCAACGAAGCCGCCTTATGCAAAGGCCGTTATTAAGGTCAAGCCTAAAGGGAAGATACTTTTTTTAATTCCGGCCGAAGTGGCTACGGTTCTTGGGGATTTGATGCTTGCGGGGGAGGGGATCGCTAAAAGCGAAATGAACGAAGATGACATCGACGCCGTAAAAGAGATAGTCTCAAATATTTTCGGCGCTTTTAAAACGACTCTCAGCGCACAGGACAATATGCCCAATCTCGATTTTGAAATTACAGACGTAACGTTTGTGGATAAAGAAGAAGATATAAGCGAATACGCTTATGCCGTTAATATGGAATGTAAGATTAATAATATAGTGAAAGTATGCCAGATGGTTTTTGACGAAGATGTTTTAGAAGAGCTTATTCCCGATGCAAAAAAGCAAAAAAAAGAGGCCCAGAGTATAAAACCGAGCGAATTTAAGAGTGAGATAAAAAATCTCGAAATGCTTCTTGATATCAAACTTCAATTAAGGGTCAGAATAGGCAGTAAAATAATGCTTTTAAAAGACGTAATAGCTATGGATATCGGAAGCATAGTGGAACTTAACCAGCTTGCAAAAGAACCTCTTGATATATTAATTGAAGATAAAAAAATAGGTGAGGGCGAAGTTGTCATAGTTGACGGCAATTTCGGTATACAGATCACCTCAATCGGCAGCAGGGAAGAGAGGCTGAATTCCCTTAAAAAATAGTTATTTTTTTGTTTTTTTCTTTATAGGTGTTACTAACAGATTTATATAATTCCCTTCTAGTTTGGGTTCGTTTTGTTTTTCCGCCACGTCGCTTATCATATCCCATACTCTGTTTATGACTTCAAAACCTTTTTCCGGTGTGGCAAGCTCCCTGCCTCTTAAAAACACCCTAAGTTTTACGTGTTTTCCTTTACTCAGAAAATCCCTTATGTGTTTTACTTTGTAGTTGATGTCGTTTTCCTGTATTTTAGATGTGAATTTTATTTCTTTCACTTCTATTTTAACCTGTTTTTTCTTTGCTTCTTTTTTCTTTCTTTCCTGTTCGTATTTATATTTTCCGTAATCCATGGCTTTTGCAACCGGAGGGTTGGCGTTTGGTGCCATCAAAACCAAATCAAGTCCTTTGTTATATGCGATTTCAAGCGCTTTATTCGAATCAACTATTTTAGGTTCACCTTCTCCGTCGACAAGTCTGACCCTGTCTGTAAAATCCACGATTTCTTCATTAATTAGCACTTTGTCAGCTTTACTCATAGTTTAACCTCGCTTAAGTTTTTAATCATTTCCACAAATTCTCCTTTTGTCATTTTGTATTGTTCTCTTTTTTTTCTGTCTCTGATTGCAACCGTTTCTGTTTCCACCTCTTCATCACCTATTATTACCACATAGCCGACCCTTCTTTTTTCTGCGTTTCTGATTCTTTTGTTGAGCGAATCGTTGCTTGCGAATATTTCGGTGTTAATATCGGCTTCGAGAAGCTCTTTTTGAAGTTTTTTTGCATATTCCACATGAGTTTCGGCTATGGGAACGAATATAGCTTTTACAGGCGCTATGAAAGTCGGGAATTCACCTGTGTAATGTTCTGTAAGAATCGCTATGAATCTTTCAAAACTTCCTATTATGGCTCTGTGGATCATTACCGGTCTTACTCTTTCGTTGTTTTCGTCAACGTAAGTGATATCGAATCTTTCAGGGAGGTTAAAATCCACCTGAATGGTTCCGCACTGCCATTTTCTGCCTATAGCGTCCGTGATTTTAATATCGATTTTCGGACCGTAAAACGCTCCGCCTCCTTCATCGATTCCGTATTCCCTGTTTAGCGAGTTAAGGGCTTTTTTAAGCGATTCTGTCGCTTTTTCCCAAATTTCATCGCTTCCTATGGATTTTTCGGGACGGGTAGATATTTCCATTTCGTAATTAAACCCGAACCTTTCCATTATGGAATCGACAAATTCAAGCACTTTGATTACTTCCTCTTCTATCTGGTCGGGTCTGCAAAAAATGTGGGCGTCGTCTTGGGTGAACTCCCTAACCCTCAAAAGCCCGTGAAGCACGCCGCTTTTTTCGTGTCTGTGGACTGTTCCGAATTCGAATAATCTTAAAGGCAGTTCTTTATAGCTTCTTACTTTATGTCCGAATATTTTAACGTGCGCAAGACAGTTCATAGGCTTTATACCGTATTCGTCGGCGGGTTTGTTGGGATCGTCGTTTTCTATTTCCGTAAAATACATATTTTCTTTATAGTTATAATAATGTCCCGAAATTTTCCACATACGGCTTCTTAAAAGTTCGGGTCCCCTTACAGGTAGATATTCTCTTCTTATATGAGCCGAATATAAAAGCTTTTCAAGGTTTGCCCTTAGAAGCGCACCGTTTGGCAGCCAAATTGGCATACCGGCTCCGACTTCCTCGTCAAACATCCAGAGTTCAAGTTCCGTTCCAAGTTTTCTGTGATCCCGTTTTGCCGCTTCCTCAAGCATTTTTAGATATTCCTGAAGCGCCTCTTTTGTGGCGAATGCCGTTCCGTATACGCGGGTGAGCATTTCGTTTTTGGAATCGCCTCCTAAGTATGCCCCCGAAACTTTTTGAAGTTTTACATTCATAAGATATTTGGTGTTCGGCACGTGGGGCCCTCGGCATAAGTCTTCGAAATTCCCCTGTTTATAAATGGATACCGTATCTCCTTCGATCATATCGAGAACGGTCTGTTTCAGTTCGTCGTTTTTAAATTTTTCCCTTGCATCCTCTTTAGAAATTTCATATCTTGTAATATCGAATTTCTTTTTTGCAAGGGCTTTCATCTTTTTTTCTATGTTTTTCAAATCCTTGTCCGTTATCGGTGTGACGGTTTTGAGGTCGTAGTAAAATCCGTTTTCGATTGTAGGCCCTACGTAAAATTTGGCTTCGGGATACAGTTCTTTAATAGCCTGTGCCATCAAATGGGCGGCGGAGTGTCTTATAACTTCGAGAGCTTCCGGAGAGTTGTCGAAATATACCGGTTTCCCGCCTTCAATGCCTTTAGCTTCGGCTGTCTGTAAATCTATTATTTTATCGTTTAGTTTTAAAGCAATAACATCTTGTTGCATTAAAGTTCCTTTTTATTTAATGAAGAATTTTTTAAAAGAGGATTTTTATGTAGATTCGAAGAAAATATATTATTCAAGAGTCTCCTTATTTATCGCATTCTCCTTTTTTATTTGAATTTTAACTTAATAAAAATTTAATGTCAATAACCGGGGTACAAAAAGGGATAAAACATAAATCTTAAAATAAATAATAATTTGTATGTTTTTATAATTTGAACTTATATTAAGTTTTCTTTAAGCTTTGAGGTTTATAATTGCAGTGAAGGTTCATTTATTATATCAAGAATGAACCTATATTCGTAAAAGGAGAGTAAATGAGACGCTTTGCAAAAATGGTTGTAGCAGGTTTGCTACTTGCAAGTGTCAGTGCTAGCGTAGCAATGGCCGACTACAACAAAGGTTACAAGTATTATCAAAAATACGTAAAAAAATCTTCAGGTATTAAAGGGACAGATTTTCTTAAAGTTATTGGTGTTAATACACCTGATGAATTAACACCGTTACTTAAAGACAATGCTAAACCTTTAATTGAAAAACTTGAAAAAAGCGGCCATAAAAAAGCTGCTAAAGCCGTTGAGAAAATCGTTAAAAAACACAAACTTAACGATTTAAAAGATTTCCTTGTAGGAATGCTCAACGGTAAAATTCCAGCTGGCTGATAACACTTAATAGGGCACAGGTTGTGCCTTACAATTTTTTATTTATGGTTTATAGTGTCCGACACTTTAAATAACAGATTATAAAAAA
>NZ_JBMYAU010000062.1:0-20601 GCF_053994455.1 Nautilia sp.
AATTTTTAAAGAATATAATATTTAAAACAATAGAAGAATTAGAAAAAAAAGTTACAGAAATTCTTTTTTCATATACAAAAAAGCAAATTAAATCTTTGGTTTCTTATAACTATATTATAAAGGCTACGAATATATGAGAATTGGTATAAAAACAGCCTTTCGTTCATATTCCTCCCTTTTTGGAGGAATTAAACGACTCGAAACTGAATTAAAACTGAAAAGCAAGAATAACGGAAGTGCCTCTGCCCGGTTCAGAAACTATACGCAAATTTGCATTGTGGAGATTCGCAACTTTTTCAACGATAGAAAGCCCCAAGCCGTAGCCTTTTATCTTTTTATTTCTGCTTTCATCGGCTCTGTAAAGTCTGTGGGTGACATATTTCAGTTTTTCTTTTTCTATCCCTATCCCATAGTCTTTAACAATAAAAAACGTTTTTTTTCTTTTATAAAGAAAAATTTCAACCTTTTTATCACTGTATTTTAAGGCGTTGTCTATAATGTTCGAAAAAGCGGTTTTTAAAAGTGTTCTGTTTCCGAAAAAAGGCACATATTCAATTTTTTTAATTTCTATCCTTTCACTTCCGAAATTATCCAGAACATCCAACAACACCGAATCCAGGCTTGTTTTTTCAAACGTCCCAGCAATGTTTTTTTTTGTGCTTTGTTAAAATCAAAAGACCTTTTATAAGCTCTTCGATATTTTCAATCTCTTTTTTAACGATATTGCACTCGGCATTTTCCATAAGCTGAATTTCCGCTTTAATAACGCTTACAGGGGTGCGCAGCTCATGGGCTATATCGGAATTAAACCGATCCAGCTCCTCAATTCCCTCCCGGATTCTTTTTATCATCGCATTAAAAGCGTTAACAAGCCCTCTTATTTCCGTTTCCTTGTATTTCGTTTCAATCATACCGGGAAAATTGTCTACACTGACCGCATTCGCCTTTTTAGTTATCTCTTTTATGGGGTTTATTATTCCGTTCAGCAGAGAGTTTGCAGCAAACAAAAGCGTTATCATCAGCAAAGGGATACTTACAAGCAGCGTATCTTCCACATCTTCGGGTTTGTTGTTCAGGTTCCGTTTTGAAATTTCAACAGTCTTGCCTCCGTATTTTAAAAGATAATAAACATCCATAGTCTCTTCTTTAAAGTTTATAAAAAACCTGTCTTTTTTTACGGATTTGTTTACAATTCTGATTTTATAATTTCCGGTTTCTTTTAAGTTTCCGGTAAGCCTTATACGGTTCGCTATATGCGAAAATTCGTTTTTATAAGACAAAACGATGTTTTCTTTATAAATAAAATAAAAACCTATACCGAAAAAAATCAAAATAAACAGCAAAATTCCCCCGAACCAGAAAAACAGTTTAAACTTTAAACTACGCCAGTCTATATCCGAGATTTCTGTAAGTTTTGATAAAATCTTTTCCAAATACTTTCCTTAAATTGTAAATAAGCACCTCTATGACATTGCTTTCGTCTTTAATGTCCAGTTCGTCAGCTATTAAACCCTTGGAGAGAAAAGAGTTTCTGTTTTTTATAAAAAGCACAAGCAGTTCATAAATCTTTGATTTTAATATGTTCTCTTCCCCTTTGTATTTAACGGTTTTACTTTCGGTGTCTATTTCGATTTCTCCGTATTTCAAAATATTCGAAGAGAGATTTTTGCTTCTTCTGTACACACTTATGATCCTGGCTTCAAGTTCTTCCAAATCAAAAGGTTTAGTAACATAATCATCCGCTCCGCACTTAAGCGCTTTGACTTTATTTTTAACCTCGTCTTTTGCGGTTAGCATTATCACAGGCGTATCCGAATCTCTTCTGATTTCCTTCAGCACTTCAAAACCGCTTCTTTTAGGAAGCATCCAGTCCAATATTATAACATCGTAAAAATTATAAAAGCATATATCCCCGTCATAGAAAACATCCGCCCGCCATCCCTTTTTTAAAAGATATTCCCTAAGCGCGTTTGCAAGATTCACTTCGTCTTCGACAATCAAAATTTTCATTTTATAAAATAACGGTTTATAATTTCTTCGGGAATTCTTTTCGGCCTGCCCGTTTTAATATCTATAAAAATCCATTCGGTAATACCGTACGCCAAAAGTTTAGCGTTTTTATATATTTCATATTTTCTCTTCGAAGTTATTTTCCCCACTTCGTCAATCCATGTTTTTACTATCAGCTCATCTCCTTCAAAAGCCGGCGATTTATATTCAATATAATGCGACTTCACAAACCAGGTCGAACCGATTTTTCTGTAAGTATCTGGGTTAAATCCGAGACTTTCCGAATGTTCGACAGCCGTATTAATCATCCATTCAAGGTATTTCAGGTTGTTTACGTGTCCGTTAAAATCAATATCGCCTTGTGACACCGTTATTTTAACTTCATAAACGTAAGGTTTCATTTCAGTCCTTATATTTTTAATCTTTCCGGTTTGCCGAAATAATACCCCTGAGAATAGTCAACTCCCAGTTCTTTTACAATGTTGAAAATTTCTTTGTTTTCGACAAATTCCGCAATCGTTTTTATTTTGTTTGATTTTGCAAACTCCACAATCGATTTGACCACACTGTAAGAAAATTTATCTTTGTGTATATCTTTAATAAGAGTTCCGTCAAGTTTCAAATAATCCGGCTTATAATTTATCAACCTTACGAAATTGGAATAACCGCTACCGAAATCGTCTATGGCAATGGTAACCCCCAGATTTTTAATTCTCGTTATAAATTCGTTTAACAGCTCGTATTTTTCCACATTGGCATCTTCGAGCAGTTCAAAGGTTAAAAATTTTGCATATTCCCTGTTTTTGGAAAGCAAATCATATATCAGTTCCCTTACTATTTCTTTTTCTATGTCTATTTCAGAAATATTAATGCTGATTGCGTAATCTTTTATTCTTTTAATTACGTCAAAAGCCTGGGTTAAAACTATTTCGGTAATTTTAGAATAATAAACCCCCTGTTTTGCGATATCAATAAATTTTACGGGAGGTATTATTTCATTTCCGTATTCTATTCTGACCAGGGTTTCGTATTTAACCGTTTTTCCGGTTGAGTTTTCTATAATGGGCTGATAAAAGCAGATGATTTTGCCGTTGTCTATGGACTCTTTTAAAATATGCAGAATCTGCAGGTTTTCCCTTGCAAGTTTTTTTTCTTCTTCAAGCATACCGTCCGCAATAATAAAAGAATCTTTGTTTATTTTTATTTTGTTTATGCCAATCCTTGCGTTTTCAAACGCTTCCTTTCCTTTAGAAATACTGATTATTATCGTAACATCGTATAAAAACTCCCCTATATCCAGCTGGGTGTAGTTTATTTTTTTCTGCAGTTTTTTCAGAACCTCTATATATTCATCATATTTCAGCCCGCTTTTATCCAAATCGCTAATGACGGCGTATTCCCCTTCGTCCAAATCGAAAATTTTAACATCTTCCGGTAAAAGCCTTTTTAAATAAACTTCAAACTTCCCTTCTATCGTTTCGGCTATTTTTTCACCGAAAAAATTCCTGAAACTCTGAAAATTTTCAATTTCTATCAAAGCCACAAAGGGCTGAGAGGAATTTTCCATATAATCATACAGCAGCTTTTTGGGTTTCATCATCTCGCTGATATCGTAACAAAGGGATATAAGTTCTATAATCTTATCATTTTCATCCACTATGGGGCTTATTATCGTTTTTATATATATTATTTTCCCCGATTTGTCCCTGCATTTGAATATGTCGGAATACAGTTTTTTTTCACTTACGATATCTGACCAGAATTTTTTTACTCGTTCTTTCATTATATCCGCGTTATAAAGCATAAAATCTATGTTTTTACCGAGAATTTCCCCTTTTTGATATTTGAAATTTTTACAGAATTCATCGTTTACATACGTAAATTTTCTGTTTATGTCGAATTTTGCCACCATAACGCTTTTGTCTACGATATTCTGATATTGATTAAGAAGCCTTTGAATTTCCTCCGCCTCTTTTTTTAAAAGCAGGTTTTCCGTTATTTTATTAAGTATTTCCAAAAACTGGTCAATTTCAAACGGTTTTAATATAAAACCGTCCACACCGAGTTTTATTGCCTGAATAAAATATTCGGTTTCATTATATGCAGAAACGACAAGAGTGTTTATATGGGGGTTGATTTCCTTTATCTTTTTTATCATATCGAAACCGTCGAACTTCGGCATATTGATATCCGTAATGACTAAATCTATTTCATTTTTTCTAAATTTTTCCAAACCGTCCAAACCGTCGACGGCGATAATGACCCTGTTGAAAAATTTCTCCAAAATGGATTTGATTTCCGCTCTTGCGGATTCGTTATCCTCCACATACAAAACATTGAAAAGCTTTGTAAAGTCCATAATTTTTTTAATGTTTTTATTCATCATCAATCCTTAATTCGATTCTGAACACCGCCCCCGTGTCCGAATTATACGCAAACAGTTTACCTTTAAGCCTTTCTTCCACTATCTGTTTGCTTATATAAAGTCCTAAACCGGTGCCGTTTCTTTCATCCTTGGTGGTAAAATAAGGATTGAATATTTTATCCTGAATATCCCCTCTGATACCTCCGGCATTGTCGGATATTTCAATAATACAATAACCGCTTTCGTAAAATGCGTTTATATTTATGACAGGATTGGACACGTTTCTTTCGGTCAAGATATCCTCCGCGTTTCTGATTATGTTTAAAAATACCTGTTTCAGTTCGTTGGGATATATTAAAAGATTTTTGCCGCATTCAACGTTCACCAATATTTTAATGCCTTTGTTTTCAATGGACGCCTTTGCAATGCTCAACGTCTGTTCAATCAAATCGTTTAAATCAACTTCTTTTTTCTTTTCTTCCTTTCTGTAAAATTTTCTGAAATCGTCAATTGTGCTGCTTAAATGCTGTACCAGTTCTTCTATTTTTACAATGGAGGTTTTCAGTTCTTTTTCGCTTAGATCCCCGAGCTGCAAATCAAGTTTCAGTTTGGAAACAACAATGGCTATAACGTTTAAAGGCTGTCTCCACTGGTGGGCAATCATACTCAAAAGTTCTCCCATCAAGGCAAGTCTCGATTGTAAAATCAGCTGTTTTTCTTTTTCTCTGTTCTTTTTAATCTCTTCTTGCACCTTGTCTTCAAGAGTGTCATTGAGAATCTTAAGCTCTTCGATCAACTCTTTCATTTTCTGCTGTCTTTTCCAATCGTAAAATAAAAATATAATCAGGATTATCACAGACACAATCATTACGAAAAATATGACTTTCAGATTTTTTTTAAAGCTTTTTAAATTATTGTTAATAACATTTAAAGCCGATGTGGAAAAATCAACGACTATAATATATTTAACCTTATCGTTTTTGACAACGGGATACAAAATGGTGGTCCAGATGTCGTTTATTTTCTGTTTAAATACTACGGGAATTTTTTTTACAAGCACTTCATACCATTTTTTATTTTCCAGAGGTTCGAACTTTTCATTAAACTCAAACCTGTCTTTGATATTGGTACTGCCGTCCGCCAAAACCCTGAAAAACCTTTCGTTTTCAGGTTTGTAAACTATAAACAGATTTTTTATTTTTTTCGTCATAAAACTGGAAAGATATAAATTTACATCTTTTCTGTACAACGGGTTTTCTTTTAAAACTTCAAAAAGATTGTTTCCGTATTTTGCCGTTAAATATCTTTGCATATTGTCACTTGTCCGAAACATTTCGATAACCTGGTTTCTGAAAAGCTCATTGCTTATTTTATATTCTGTTTTTTGAAAAAGATCCGAAACCCACAACAGGAAAAACACCATAACAAAAATTAAAAAAATTAAAACGTAACTTGTTTTTCTCATTCCAAAAATTCCTTAAACTCCGGCGCTATATGGAGATGATATTTTAAAATTACTTTTTTTCTCAGTCTGAGCTGAGGCCTCCCCTTACGCCAGTAAAAAGCCCCTAAAGCATTTTTGTTATTGATATAATCGTAATAATCCAATAAAAAAACCGGCTTACCGGTGCATTTTTTGCTTAAACCGAGCACAATGTCGGCATCTTTGCAACTGTTTACCTTTTTTAAAAATATAGAATGAAAGTTTTTAAACTTACTGTTTTCCGTATAAATATAAACTATTTTTTTATTAAAAAGATCCGTAAACAGTTTGGAAAAAAGCTTCAATTCTATGTTCTGGGAAAACAAAAACGATGTAAAAACCAGCAGCCATAAAAATTTTTTCAAAACCAATACTCCATTCCCGCCGTAATTTTTCTGTCTATTATCTGCACTTTTTCAGCCTGAAAGCTGTAAGGGTTAAAATTTACAACCCTGAAAAAAGAAGTTTCATAAGATGAATTTAACAAATTTTCACCCTTTAAAGAAAATGACAAATTCGGGCTGTAATTGTATTTGACTCCCAAACTTAAATCAAATCCTTTTTTTTCGGATTTAACCCCGCTGATTTTATATTCGTTGTTCTGATATATTGCATTTTCAAAAAAATCATATTTTCCGTATCTGTGGGTATTTAAAACTATAACCCTGTAACTTCTGTTTAAAGGCGTATTTTGAAATTTCAGATAAGAACAGTCTATTACCAAATCATTTAAAATGTAGTAGTTTTTATGCAGTTTCACATCGATCATTTTTACATATATATTCTGATCCCCGCTTTTAAAAGTACCGTCCGTCTGTAAAAGGGGGTAATTTTTATTAATCCCGTAAAACCCCATAATTTCCAAATCGTTTTCTTCATTGATATACGTTTTGTATTTTGCTATTACAACATCGCTTTTTTGCGGTTTTAAAACATTGTTTCCGTAAAACGTGTTGTATAAATACGGAGGCACCGAATATTCTATATGCTGAAACGAAAGTTTCATTATATTTAGTTTATTTAACAAATAAGTTCCCGAAGCTTTGTACTGATATAAATTATAATCATCAACCACATCGTTAAAATACCTGCTGAACTCATATCCCAGCGTCAATATAAAATTGTCTTTAATCTGAATGTTGTCTTCCAAAAAAACTGAGGAAGTATGCTGTATTTTTATTCCGTTATAATTCTGATCAGTACCGTTTATACTGAATTCGGAATAATTCATTCTTTTATCCCTGAAACTTATGCCGTACACAAGCCTGTGGTTTTTATACTGTGTTTCATTGTTCAGTTTCAAAGTATTTACAACATCATATCCGGACGTTCTGACCTCCGTAACAGGCAGATAATAAGGATACACGGAAGTTTTTTGAAAATAAAGCCCGCTGTTTTCATAAAAAAACGTTTTGTCCCGTAAATAATCAAGTGTGTATTTTAAATTAAGCTCGTTAATTTTATGTTCGATTCCGAACTGGATTTCTTTATATTTTTCATATCCGCTTTGAAGCTTACCGTCAAGACTCATTCCCATAAAAGGTTCTTGGTTCTGATATATGGAATTTAAAAGGTATTTCGTGTTTTCATTCCTGAAAGTCCATAAAAAATGATAGGTTTTGCCGTCCCTTGAAATATCCGTATTGTCTATCCTGACATCTTTATGGTTTACTTCGCTTCTTGAAAAATGAACGAAATAATTCTTTTTTCCGTCCGCATTTTCGAAAGTTTGGGAATTGAATCCGTAACTTCCGTATGTAAGACCTATTTTTTTACCTTCGTCACGCTCGGGGGTTTTGGAATAAAGCTTTACTATCACATACGCTGGCTCCGTCGAAATTTTATAAGAGGGGCTCAGATAATATATTTCTATATGATCCACAAACGAAAGATTGATGTTGCCAAGTAAAAACAGTCCGTTGTCGTATTTTGCGGTCGTTATTTCCTGATTGTCTATAAACACCCTTATCCCGTTGCTTGCGTATGGTAAATTGTTGGCGCTCCAAGGGTCAAGCAGGCCGTATCTGCTGACATTATAGCCTATTACAGTGTTTTTAAGCACGTCCCTTAAATATTTAGCCTGCATCATATCAAGCTGATATCTTGTAATAATATATGATATTCCCGCACTTTCCTGTTTGGTTTTTAAAGAAAGGTCCTCGTTTTTTTTCTATTTCGTTTAACAACATTTTTACACTGTCCCACCCGAATAAACAACTCAGAAAAAACAGCAGCACCCACACCGCCCTCATCCCTGTCCTTTAATACTACTTTCAGTTTTACTAATTATAACAACAATTTTGATAAAATTACATAAAAAAAAGGAATTTTAATGTTAAAACCTTTGTTAATAGAAATAGGGGTTGAAGAGCTTCCGGCAATTCCGCTTTTAAAAGAACTGCCAAACATTGAAAAAAAATGGCTTTCTGTTTTGGAAAAATACGACTTAAAAGCCGCGTTTAGTTTTTACTACACCCCGAGAAGACTTACACTCTGGCACAGGGAATTTCCGGTAAAACAGAAGGACAAAACGGAAGAAATCTGGGGGGCTCCGAAAGAAATCATTGAAAAAAACCCGAAAGCCCTCGAAGGATTTGCAAAAAAATGCGGCATTCAGCCTAATGAAGTAACCTTCAAATCCAAAGGAAACAAAGAATTCGCTTATTTTCAAAAAGAAGTGAAGGGAAAAGAAGCCAGAGTTCTTCTGCCTCAAATGATAAACGAATGGTTAAATTCCCTGAATTTCGGCAAAACCATGAAATGGGGAGAATGCGAGGCCGAATTTATAAGGCCTGTTAGATGGATGCTGTGTATGCTCGAAGACGAAGTGATAGAATTTGACGCATACTGTATAAAATCATCAAACATTACGAAACCCCACAGAATTTTCAAAAACGACATCGAAATAAATTACGTGGGCGATTATTTCTGCAGACTGGACAAACACGGCGTAATTCTGTACCAGGATGAAAGAAAAACCAAAATTTTAGGGAAAATTGAAAAACTTGAAAAAGAAAACAACGTAAAAGTTGAAATCGACGAAGATCTTTTAGCGGAAATAGTGGCTATTACCGAATACCCCACTCCGCTTTTAGGCAAATTCGACGAAGAGTTTTTGGTACTTCCTCCCGAAGTTATCATCACCTCTATGAAAGAGCACCAAAGATATTTCCCGGTATACAAAGACGGCAGACTCACAAACGCTTTCGTTGTGGTAAGCAACGCTTATACGGACGATTTTTCCAAAATTATAGCCGGAAACGAAAAAGTGCTGAGGGCAAGACTCTCCGACGCCCTATTCTTCTGGGAAAACGACCTTAAAAACGGCCTCAGCATCGAAGGGCTTAAGGACATCGTGTATATGGACAACCTAGCAAGCGTATATGACAAAGTAAAAAGAGAAGAAAAAATAGCAGAAATTTTAGCGGACAAATTCGATGCCGACAAAAATAAACTCCTAAAAGCCGTAAACCTTGCAAAAGCGGATCTTTTAACCGAAATGGTTTATGAATTTACGGAACTTCAGGGAATTATGGGTTATTATTACGCAAAAGCCGCCGGAACTGACGAAGAGATTGCCACAGCGATTAAAGAACAGTACGGGGATTACGCAAGCAATAAAACCTCGGCTCTTTTAAACATTGCAAGAAACCTTGATACGTTAATGGCGCTTTTCAGTATAGGAAAAATTCCAAAAGGCAACAAAGACCCGTTCGGACTCAGACGCGCTGCAAACTATATAATAAAAATCGCAAATGAAAACGATATCCCTCTTGATATTAGAGAAATTATAAACAGTCTGAAAGACAATTATAAAGAATTTAATACGGATCAGCTTGTTGAATTTATTTTTGAAAGGCTTTATAAATTTTACGATGTAAACCCTTCAGTTATCAGAAGCGTACTTGCAACGGATGAGAGCAACCTGAGAGAAATAGACAAAAAAGTAAAACTGATTAACGAAATGGTAAATTCCGAAGGCTTTAAAGAACTTTCAACCACCTTCAAAAGGGTTGCGAACATCGTAAAAGATTTTGATCTGAATTCCATAGACGTTGATGAAAACCTTTTTGAAAAAGAAGAGGAAAAAACTCTTTGGAACGAATTTAAAAAAGTCGGCAATATTCAAAACCTTGAAGAAA
This sequence comes from Nautilia sp., assembly GCF_053994455.1. Taxonomy (NCBI): domain Bacteria; kingdom Pseudomonadati; phylum Campylobacterota; class Epsilonproteobacteria; order Nautiliales; family Nautiliaceae; genus Nautilia; species Nautilia sp. The sequence goes on from NZ_JBMYAU010000062.1 coordinate 10,001, forward strand.
AACTTGACTTTCTCGTATCACTCAAACCGTTAATTGACAAATTTTTCGACAATGTAATGGTAAATGTCGAAGATGAAAAAATAAGACACAACAGAAAAAGCCTGATTGCGTCGATTTATAAAGAATTCCTTGATATTGCGGATATTAAAGAAATCACATTATAAATGGAGAATGGAGAATGGAAAATGAAGAATTAATTAATATAACAATTAACGGACACGAAAAAAGAATCAAACAAAACACTACTATCAAAGAGCTTTTGGAAGATTTGAAAGTGCTTGATAAAACTATGGCAGTTGCAGTTAATATGAAAATAGTAAAAAAAGACGACTGGGACACATACGAATTGAAAGAAAACGACAAAGTCGAAGCTCTTAATTTCGTGGGAGGAGGATAATCCCCTCTTTATTTCTTATGCTTCAAAAAACAAGTGCTCATCTGCTTATACCAAAACACAAAACAACTCTTACATTAACCAACACCTTTTCTTCTCCCCTAAAATAAATGTTTGATTTATTTTTTTAAGGATTGGTATTACATTCAACAGACTATAAAACTTTCAAACCACGACCGTTCCCATTCTTTAGTGTCAGGCACCAATTAAGCAAAATTTAACTCTCAACGCAACATAAAATACGTAGTTATGAAGTGGTAAAGAAATTAAAATGATTTAACTTTGTGCTTTCTCTATTATATCTCATCCATTTCTCCTTCATCCCCCCACTCCATTATAGTGACAGACACTTAAATATATCGCATTAAAGATCAATTACAAAAGCTCACAGCAATCACTGAATTTTGTAAAATTTATATAAAAAAGCAAAGAAAAACTTTACTTTTTAAATATAAAAACCCCTACCTGTCCAAAATTAAAACTGTCGCTTTTAAGGGTTTTGAATCCCTGTTCTTCAAAAAGACTCACAAGCTCGCTCGGTGTGTAAAAGTTCTCAATCGAGTTCGGAAGGTACTCATACGCTTCTTTGTTTTTACTGAGAATCCCCCCGATTTTAGGTAAAAACTTGTTTGAATAAAAATCCACACATTTTCTTAATTTGTTAGGGTTTTCTGCTTTTACAAATTCCAAAACAAGCACAACCCCGCTATTTTTCAGCACCCTGTGGAATTCGCTTATGGCCTTTTTAATTTCAAGCACGTTTCTGATACCGAAAGATATACTAATACCGTCTATATTATTACTCGGGCACGGAATGTCAGTGGCGTATGCCCGGTAAAATTTCAGGTTTGAAAATCTTTTTTTGGCGACTTCAAGCATGCCGCTGCTTGGATCCAGTCCGCATATGCGGGTTTTGATGTTTTTTTTATCGGCTTCTTTTTGCCATATTTCAATCATATCCCCCGTTCCGCAGGCAACATCCAAAATTTTAACTTCCGGTTTGTCTATAATTTCCAAAGTTTTTTTAATGGCGTTCTGACGCCATTTTTTATCAATTCCAAATGTCAACACCCTGTTAACCAAATCATATTTGTCTGCAATGGAATCGAACATTCGGACTATCTGTTCTTGTTTACTCACTCTTTCTCCTAAATGATTATTCATTTGATATTTTATCAAAATTAACAAATCCTTGGAAGCAGTTCCCCTTTCGGAAGTTCGATATATCTTTTACTTCCCCACGCAGAGGTCAAAACGACCTTTCTATCATCCGTAACCTCTCCTATAATTGATGCGCTTGAATTGAATTTTTTTAGAATCTCTTCCGCTTTTTCGGCGTCTTTCGCATCAACAGCCACCACAAAAGTACCCTCGTTTGCCAAGTCCATAGGCTCGAATCCGAATATTTCGCAAAGTCCGATCACTTCATCCGAAATCGGAAGTTTTTCTTCATTTATTTCAATTCCCACACCGCTTGCATTTGCCCATTCGTTAAGTACGGCGCTAAGCCCGCCTCTTGTAGCGTCACGCATGGCTTTTATATCTATTCCCGCATTTATTAGCGCTTCAACCTCCTCCCACAGCACCTTGCAGTCACTTTCAATATCCGTTTCTACCTCGTACCTGTGAGCCATTACTACCGTCCCGTGTCTTCCTATATCTCTGCTTACGATTACCACATCACCCTTTTTAAGGTTATGAGCGCTGATTCCTGGCTTGATAACGGTTCCTATTCCGGATGTGTTTATAAATATCTTATCCACACTCCCCGCAGGCACCACTTTGGTATCTCCCGCAACTATTTTAGCCCCCGCTTTTTCAAGCTCTTTCGCCATTGTTTTTACTATTTCCTCAAGCTCACCGAATTCAAGCCCCTCTTCAATCATAAATCCGCATGTCAGAAACTCCGGTTTCGCACCCATCATCGCCAAATCGTTGCATGTTCCGGCAATTGCGAGTTTTCCGATATTGCCTCCGTTGAAAAACAGAGGACTTACCGTAAAACTGTCCGTTGTAAAGGCCGTTTTGCCGTTCATTTCAACAACAGCCGCATCTTCCGCACTTTCAAGAACCGGGTTTGAGAAATTTTTATAAAACAAATCGTTTATAAGCTTGTTTGTCTCTTCTCCGCCGCCGCCGTAAGCCAATGTTATTTTCATATCATTTCCTTTAATTTTGAAATATATTTTTTCAATTCATCAAGTTTTTCATCACATATCATATAAACTATTTCGGCATCGAGATTTATATAATGATGAGATATAATTTCCCTTGTTTTAATAATTTTACTCCAATAATCTTTTGGAGCTATCTGTAACAAAAATTCTTTATCTTTTTTTTCAATATTTTTTAAGGCCTCGCCAATCGCTTGAAGTCTCATAGAAATGGCATCAAGAATTAAAAGTCCGTCTTCCGTTAAAAAATCATCAATATCGTTTATTTTTTCAAATCTTTTTTCAATCAATTCAATACTTTTTAAAACAAAGTCTAAAAGAATTGAAATTTCACTTTTATCCATAAATCACTTCTTTTTGAATTTTTTTCAAAACTTGTTGATTACTAAATTTATGCGGATAATATATATCCACTTTTTTTTGCAAATGATTTTCCAAATAATTGTATAATCCTGCTAAATTTTCGAAATTTTTTTCTTCAAATTCAACATAAATATCTATATCGCTGTTTTTATTATTTTCACTTTTTGCAAAAGAGCCAAAAAGACCTATCTTTTTGGCCTTAAATTTTTGATAAATCTCATTTTTATGACTTTTGAGAAAAAATAAAATTTCTTTTTGTGTCATAAAAAGCCTTTTTTTTAATTATAACAAATTTACCTCGCATATCTGTAGTAGGCGTTACAAGCACCCTCATCGCTTACCATACAGCTTCCAAGAGGCGTGCTCGGTGTACACGCCGTTCCAAACACCTTACAGTCGGTCGGATTTGCAAGACCTCTTAAAATCTGTCCGCAGATACACAGCTTGTGATCGTCAATAGGTTCGTTTGGCAATATATCAGCAAACACTTTTTCAGCGTCAAACTCACTAAATTCATCTCTTAGTTTAAGTGCGCTTTTTTCGATATCGCCAAGCCCTCTCCATCTAAACGTATCCCTTACGTCCATATATTTATCGATCATTTTCTGTGCAAGCACGTTTCCGTCCCATGTTGTCGCACGTTTATACTGTATTTCCACTTTCGGCTCGCCTTTTAGTTTCTGGCGTACAAGCATCAAAATACTCTCCATCACATCAACAGGCTCGAATCCTGCCACAACAACAGGCGTATTGTAGCTATCCACTAAAAACTGATAACTTTTAGCCCCGATTATTACACTTACGTGACTCGGTCCTATAAATGCGTTTATTTTAGCTTCACCGCTGTCCATAATAGCTCTCATCGGAGGCGGAACAAGCACATGGTTTATGTGGTAATAGATGTTTTTAACACCTTCTTTAAACGCCCTTTCCATCAAAGCCGCAGTCATTGGTGTAGTCGTTTCAAATCCTATTGCAAAAAATACAACTTTTTTATCTGGGTTTTCTTTTGCTATTTTAAGCACATCGAGAGTTGAATGAAGAGGCCTGACATCTGCTCCTTCGGCTCTTACCTTTGCAAGGGAGCTTTTACTTCCGGGTACCCTTATCATATCCCCTAAAGTCGCCAAAACAACCCCGTCCTGCTTAGCAAGTTCTATCGCATGGTCGATTCTCTCTTTCGGCATTACGCACACGGGACAACCGGGACCGTGTATAAATTCTATATTTTCGGGCAGGAGTTGTTTTATTCCGTATTTCATAATTGTATGCGTATGCCCTCCGCATATCTCCATAACCCTCATAGGCTCTTTTAGCCCCTTGGCTTCTTTTCTGATAAGCTCGGCCAAAGTTTTCATAGCCTGAGGGTCACGAAATTTAAAATATAAATCTTTAAGAGTTAAATTCTCCATTCTCAATTCTCCATTATTATATTATTCCTAATCTTTCTGCAAGTAAAATTTCAGCCATTTTTTCAGGTGATACACCTATTTTTTGCGCTTTTTCTTTTATTAAAACAAAAATTTCTTTATTGTTAAAACTTTTTTTGATTATTTCATTTAAAGAAACTTTTTTATAATTATCACCTACCACGTCAAAAAAATCTTCTTCTTCTATCCTTGTATCAAACTCCTGAGCTTTCATAAAACGCCTTCTCTTTTTTTCTACATCTTCTGACACTTATTATTCTTATTTTATCATATCTGTAAGTAAATATACATAACATTTATTTTCGATCTTACCGATTAACGCATATCTTTTTTCATCATCGACATTTTTAGCTTCCAATATTAAATCCGACGTTTCAAATAAAAGGGTTGGTTTTTCAAAACTTATTCCATGTTTTTGAATGTTTATTTTATTTTTATTTTCATCCCATTCAAAATTCAACTTTTTCACTTTTCACTATTATTTTCTTCCTCCGGTTTATATAAAAGCGGTCCGTCTTCCGTGACCAGCCGTTCGGGATCTATTTCAAAATCTTCGTTCATAGCGGCTTCCGCGAGCATTTTATAAACTTCTATACTCTCGAGCGCTTCTTTTTCATCGATTTTACCCATAGCGTATCCCACGTGGATAAGCACGTAATCACCCGGTTTTACCTCTTCTTGAATCAAATCGAGGCTGACCTGTCTTTTAACTCCTAAGGTATCAACTTCCGCTATGTTATTCTCATCTATACTCAAAACTTTACTCGGTATTGCCAGACACATATTTTCTCCTTTTTAATTCTCAATTCTCCCTATGCATCCCAAAAAATCTTTCGATTTTTCGGGGACCCCGCTTTCTCAATTCTCAATTGATTTTAAATGTTCTTCTCTTTTTTGCTTAATCCACTCAATTATTTCATCAAGACCTTCGCCCGTTTTATTGTTAAGCAGCACCACAGGCACTCCCGGTTTTAATTTTCTTGCGTTTTCAATGGCTCTTTTTATATCAAAATCAAAATAATCAACCATATCGGCTTTTGTAATAATAACTATATCGGCTTTTCTGAACATTACAGGGTATTTTTCAATTTTATCATCGCCTTCCGGAACGCTTACGAACACCATATTGTAATGAGCCCCTACATCGTAGCTTGCAGGACATACGAGGTTACCGACATTTTCAATAAAAGCAACTTCCACATCGTCAAACGGAAATTCAGGCATTGCGTGTTTTACCATCCCGGCATCAAGATGGCACGCCCTTCCCGTTTGAAGCTGAAAAGACCAGATTCCTTTGTTTCTGATTCTCTCCGCATCCCTGCTGGTTTCAAGGTCACCTTCGATTACCCCGAATTTATACGGTAGTCTGTCCGCTAAATTTTCAAGAGTCGTTGTTTTTCCGCTTCCCGGAGAGCTCATCATATTAAAACATGTGATTTTATGCTCGTCAAACTGTTTTCTGATTTCATCCGCCATTGCGTTGTTTTTAGAAAGAATTTTCTCAATTACGGTAACTTTATGTGATAACTGAGGGTTGTTTTTAATATCTTCATTGATAATTTCTGCCATATTGACTCCTTTATTTTAATTCTACAATGATAAATGGAAAATGGAAAATAAAAAAATAATTCACATTAAAATTTTACATTGAATAATTTTCCATTCATTTTCGTGATATTATACACTGAAATTTTAAAAAAAACTTAAAATTTAGATTTTCTTGTATATATTTTGGACTGTTAGAAGTGTAAATGATAGTGGGAATGTATAAATTTTTTGTGTCTGTGTTTGTGTTTATGTATAAGGTTTGCCTGTAACAGTACATCAAGGTTCTTCATAAGATCTTCCATATCTCCGTCATAAACAATTTTATGCCCCTCATCCATTACAACAGCCCTGTCGCTGAGTTCATACGCCACCGCCAAATCATGAGTCGCTATAATTGCAGTAATGTCAAGATCATAAATAAAATCTATAAACCATCCGGTAGTCCGGGGATCCATAGCCGCGGTCGGTTCGTCAAGAAGCAGGAGCTTCGGTTCATACACCATAATCGAAGCGAGCATTACCTTTTGTTTTTCACCGCCGCTGAGCTCAAGAGGAGATTTTTTAAGCAGTTTTTCTATATTAAATTCTTTCGCAATTCTCATTACCCTTTCATCAACATCATCAAACCCGAATTCTTTAAGAGAAAACACTATTTCATCATAAACTGTGGGATTAAAGATCATCGCATCGGGATTTTGAAACAGTATTCCCACTTTGCTTCTGAACTCCTTTTTTACTTTTCTTTTTTTAACAAGAGTATTTTCAAAGTAATATTCACCCCTTTTTAAAAAATAAAGTCCGGCAATAATTCTTAAAAGAGTCGACTTGCCGCTTCCGTTGTTTCCTAAAAGCACAATTTTTTCTTTTTCCTTAACCTCTAAATTTATATTTTCAAGCGCCAAATTATCCTCATAATAAAAATATCCGTTTTTAATATTTATGAAATTTTTCATTCTCAATTCTTCATTCTCCATTCTCAATTTTCAAAAAACCCTCTTGCTCTCATAGCAAGCGCTTTTTCTTTCGAATCTTTCATAGCCTTTTTGAAAAAAAACTTAAACGTATTCGCTATAAAATCTTTTTCCTTATCCCTTAAACTAACAACCCTTGATCTAAAAGCCATCCTGAAATCTTCAAAGGTTTTTTTATACGAAAAGATCTGAGAGAGTGTCATAGTCATCAAATAACTCAGATCTTTTGAAAAAGAAAAAAATTCAACAACATTCACCCTTTCAAAAAACCAGAAAACAAAATACGTCATTAAAAAAACTTTAAGATTTATATACAAAACGTAATCCCACGGATTAAAACTTTTAATATATCCCATTAAAACATAACCGACACTAACACCTAAATTAAACAAAAATATTGAAACAATAACCCTTTTGCTTCTTTTTAACACCTTTTTATAATCAACAGCCCATAATATTAAAACGGCAAGGAGTATCGCTTCAATATTTTTTAAATACAAAAAAAGAAAGAAAAAAGCGACAAAAAATATTCTCACGCTTTTTTCCTTTTTACCATTAGATAAATAAAATAATAAACCGCAAAAACAAGCACGGCACCCACAATCGCGCTTACATAATAACCCAAAACGTCATTTGCCCCCGGAAGCGAATAATCCGGCAAAATATATTTTAAATGAATGGAATTTTCAATTTTTTCAATACCCTGAGGCATAAATCCTAAAGCTTTTTTAAAATAACCGCTCTCCCACTCGCCCCATGCGGGTGCATCGGTTAACAGCCCTAAAGGCACAAGCGCAATTAAAACTCCAAGCATTATATACAATTTCTTTTTCATGCCGCAATCCTTTGAGTGGTTTTTTCCCCTACGAGTTTATATACTATCTGAGTAAGTATACCTTCGGCAAACCCGATAATCAAATGTGCGCTTAGCATTGCGGGAATCGCAACTTTAAGCCCGAACGGGAAATATTCCGGATGTCCGTTTGAAATCCAAAAAACAGGCTGAATTCCAAGCACTGTTCCAACCACCAAAGCAGAAGCCAAAATACCCACATACCCGGCTACGAAAGGAGCGAATTTATACTTTTTAAGTGCGCTAAACACGTAATAACCTACAAAACTGCCCACAAATCCCATAGAAAGCGAATTCATAGCCCAGGCGCTTATTCCTCCGTCTCCAAACACCACAGTCTGAATAAGAAGCACAAGTGAAACCGAAACAAATCCCACCCAGGGACCGAACAGTATCGCAATAGCAACCGCCCCCACTGCATGAGCCGACGTTCCTCCGGGAACCGGGATGTTAAACATCATAATTATAAAACTAAGAGCACTCAGTGCCGCAAGAGTAGGAAGAGTTTCTTCACTCAGTGTTTCTTTCAGTTTTTTAAACCCGTAATACCATAAAGGTGCCGCAACCGCATAAGTCACCACACAGGTTACGGGTGAAATGTATCCGTCAGGAATGTGCATTTTTTCTCCTTTAAATTTTTTTACAGTGAATTGTAACTCATTTTTTTAAGACAAACTTAAATTTTTCACTTTCTTATATATTTTCAGAACCTGAATTAATTAATATATATTAACTTTCGGTTCCATATATATACAAGACTTAAAACATACAACATATACAAATGGTTATAGGCTTTTAAAAATCAATAAGAAAAAGTAATAATAACTAAAAGCACATTTTACACATGAAGAAAAGCAAAGGCATCTAAAAGCTTATAAGTGACAGACACCGATAACCAGAATAAGAAGGAAAAAACCTTCTTGAAGAAACTTTTTAAAAGGCTTACTGAAATTTTATAAAAGAATTCTTAAAGTTAGATTAAATGACCATTCATTAACTCAGTTTTTAAATACAACCACGTCAATATCTTCATACCTGCAAATATCCACATCAATATTATAAATTTTTTTTATAAGTTCTGCGGTAATTATCTCCTTGCCGCCTTCAGCTTCAATTCTGCCCTCTTTCATAAAAATAAACTTATCGCAAAAACGAAGTGCAAGATTTATATCATGCATTACAAGAATACTTAATATGTTTTTATCTTTAGAAAAAAGTTTTATTAACTTTAACACTTCAACCTGATTTTTTATATCAAGGTTGTTAGTAGGCTCATCTAAAAGCAAAACCTCGCTCTCCTGTAAAAGCGCTCTCGCGATTACAACTTTTTGCAATTCCCCTCCGCTTAGCTCGTTCGTCTGAGTAAAGGCTTTGTGTTTTAAATCAAGTTTGTCTAAAATATCCTCAACCCTTTTTAGATCCTCTTTTTTAGGAGAGTTTTTAAAATAGATTTTTCTGCCGAGCAGCAGGGTATCGAAAACATTCAGATACCCGCCTTCACTTTTTTGATTCACATATCCTATTTTTTTGCCAAGTTCGGAAAAATCAAGTTTATGGATATCTTCTTCCCCGAGATAAACAGTTCCTTTTTTAGGCTTAACGACTTTTGCAATCGTTTTTAAAAGTGTGGATTTTCCGGCTCCGTTTACACCTAAAATCGCAACAACCTCTCCACGTTTAAGCTCAAAACTTATATCGTCTAATATTTTGTCGCTTTTATAGCAAAACCTTAAATTGTCTACAACAAACCTCATATTATTTCCTGTATATTTTAATAAGAAGTATCAAAAAAAGAGGCGCCCCTATAAAGGATGTAAGAATCCCGACAGGCAGTTCTACCGGCGATAAAAGAACTCTTGAAGCAATATCCGAAAGCAGTAAAAGAGCAGCGCCTATTATTGCGCTAAGAGGCAGTAAAAACCTGAAATCCCCGCTTAAAAGCCTCGCAAAATGAGGAGCGATAAGCCCTATAAAGCCGATTATTCCGAAATACGCGACACTTACGGCGCTAAGAAGCGTGGCTATTAGAAGGGATACCAGTCTTAAACGCCTGACGTTTACCCCCACGTTTTCACTCTCAACTATATCAAGCGCGTTAAAATCCCACTTTTTCATATAAAAATAAATAAACCCGAGCGTAAAAACCGCAAAAAGCACACCGATACTGAAATATTCCGCCTTGCTCAAATCGCCGAAACTCCAGTTTATTATGTTGCTAAGTTCCAAATCATCGGCAAAATACTGCAAAAACATACTTCCGCTTCCAAAAAGCGCACTGATAGCCACCCCGCATAAAATCAAAACTTCCGGAGTAAAGCCTCTTAGTCTGCTTAGCATTAGAATCATAAAAGTAACAACATTAGCCCCGATAAAAGCAAACAAAGCAAGATAAAGCGAATGAAAAAACACTATACTTAAACTCGCCCCAAACAGAGCACCGTGCGAAATACCGAGAGTAAACGGTGAAGCCAGAGGGTTTTTTAAAATATACTGCATTACAAGCCCCGCAACGCCCAAAGACGCCCCGACAAACACCGCAGCCAAGCTTCTTGGTATTCTTATTTCGTATATTATAAAATATTCGTCGTTTTTGTTAAAAAAAGCGTCAATTATAGATGAAAAGGTATAATTGCCTTCCCCTGTTTTAACTGAAAAAATAAAAATAACCGTAAGTACAATAAATGCAAACAGCGTCAAAAAAATATTTTTCTGTAACAGCTTTATATATTCATTCAAACAAACCCTTTAAAACAGTTTTTTAAATCCTCCGAAAAATTCAGCCATCGAATTATAACAAGGTTTGCCCACCAAAAACTTATAAATCTCATCAGTTTTTTGTTTAATATCGATATCTTTGAATTTTCCGGG
>NZ_JBMYAU010000063.1:0-12732 GCF_053994455.1 Nautilia sp.
ATAACCGTAAAAGATTGCATTCTTATTTAGGTTATATGTCACCGGTTGAATTTGAACAAAAAATATTACATTCTGAAAATAACACAGAAAATTTAAAAAAAGTGTCCTAAAAAGTGTTGACAGATCACCTATCTTCTTACCTGACAGTAACTCCTTAACAGCTTTTTCAAAATCAAACTTTTCCATGTCGGTCCTTTCATTTTTAATATTTTACCTTGACTGACACGGAATTTCTAACAGTCCCATTTTTTTAAAATGTCCTATAAAAACGGGCAGTATTACTGCAAACACCCCTCCCCACCTGTAAAATGCGAGTTCGATAGGGGATATGTCGTTATGAATATATCTTCCAATAACAAAATTACCCGACCAGAACAATACACACAGAATTAACAAGATATATATTTTCATAATTCCCCTGTTTAATACAGTATTGATAAATCAATTGCATATTCTAACAAAACTTGTTTTAGGAGTAAATTTCTTTTAAGTCATTTATATGTCATTCTGGTTTTTTATAATTTCACCTGGGGGGGGGAACGGCCTTATGGCCGTTTAGTAAAAAAAGGAGATTTTATGAAAAAATTTTTTATAACACTTTCTGTTGCGGTTGTCTCTTTATTAGCTTCGGATCAATATGTTTTAGGTGTGGGGGCCGGCAGAAACGATGTACAGAATTCGGGAATTGAAAATTATAATTTTTTAAATTTAAGGGCGGGTAAATATTTAAAAAAAAATCATATACTCAGGTTTGAATTTGAAAAAAGTGAAAATATATTAAACGGGCAGAACCTTAAAAGGGCTTTGGTAAATATAGAGCGTTGTTTTGAAAACGGTAATAAAATAACCCCTTATGTTTTTGCGGGGCTTGGATACCAGTGGATCGGCGGAAATTTATACAGTGATGAGACAGTAGCCGATTTTGGAATCGGAGCGGATTATAATATAAATAAAAATCTGAATGCTTTTTTGGAATGCAGGGGATTAAGGGATTTCGGAAACAACGATAACCATTACGGTTTTATTTTCGGGATAAGTTACTCTTTCGGAAAAAAAACTTCTTTTCAAAAGAGAGCCTCCTTTACGTTTTCAGACACTGACGGCGACGGAGTAAATGATAAATCTGACAGATGTCAGAATACTCCCGAAAGTGTGAAAGTCGATGCAAACGGATGTCCGGCGGACGGGGACAGGGACGGGGTGGCGGATTACCGTGACAAATGTCCGCAGACGCCTTTTGGAGTTGAAATAGATAAAAGAGGATGTCCCGTAGACAGTGACAAAGACGGTGTTTATAACGGATTTGACAAATGTCCCGACACACCGAGAAATGTAAAAACAGATACAAACGGGTGTGCTGTTGACAGTGAAAAAGACGGAATAGCCGATTATATGGACAGATGCCCAGTGACTCCTACGGGTGTTCAGGCAGATAAAAGAGGATGTCCCGTAGACAGTGACAAAGACGGGGTGCCCGATTATATGGACAGATGTCCGCAGACGCCTGTAGGTATCGGTGTGAATTCCAAAGGCTGTCCCGTGAGTTTTAATTTCGGTATAGAATTTGACAATAACAGCGCCGAAATAAAACGGGAATTTATGGCTACGATAATCGAATTCGCCGCATTTTTAAAAAACAATCCATATTATAAAGCCCGGATAGAAGGTTATACGGACAATAAAGGTTCAGCCGTATATAACCGCAGACTTTCCGAGAAGAGGGCAAAAGCAGTATATGAGGCTTTGATAAAGCTCGGAATTGATAAAAACAGACTTTCATATAAAGGGTACGGGGAAGGTAAACCCGTGGCTTCTAACGCCACTGCTGAGGGAAAAGCCAGAAACAGAAGGGTTGTGGCCAGGATTTATTATTAGCTTTTTCCCGAGTTTTGCAGGGAAAACAACGGAAAGGGGGGTGTATGCATTTTACCGATTCTTTTAGAAATGCGTTAAGAGATATAAACCATATTAAAATTCATATTTTGTTAAACGGTCTTTTATGGAGTGTAATTTGGTTGATAATAGGTGTTTTTTCTTTTAAATATCTTTATATGTTTTTTTTAAATGTCGTGGAAACGGTGAAGTTCGGTTTTTTAAATTATGACAGCAAGAACTTTTTTTTTGTTTTTTTACTGTTTCAGTCTGTTGTCGTGAGCCTGGGGGCTGTTTTTTATTTTGTTAAAAAAATATATAAAAGCAGATTTCCTTTTCTGGCGGCGGTCGTAACGGCAGTATTGTTGTGGTTGTGTTTTTTTGCGGTTCATTATGATTATTTTTCATTTGAATTTAAAAACGTAATCGATACGTTTTCTTTAAACGGGGAAAATGAAAATTTGGCTTTTATACTTTCGCTGTTTGTGCTTTATTCTTTTTATATTTCGAGTTTATATATAGGCTTTGAATATATTATACACGGTAAACTGAAAATAATAAGGGCAAAACAGTATCCGTGTGTGAATATAGAAAATAAAATTTCTTTTTTTAAACTGTTTATAATTATGGTTATAGATCTGGTTATTTTCGTTATTTTTTTAATAATGATTTATCCGGTGCTTTTTCTGCCTTTTTTAAATATAATAGCGGCGGTGTTTGTTTGGTCTTTTTTAACCAAGGAGATTATGAGCGAATTTTTAATTCAGCAGTTCGGAAGAGATATAAAAAGAAAAACGATATGGTGGAGTGCCGTGTTGGGGACAGTGTTTAATTTTATACCTGTTTTGAATTTTTTTTCTCCGGCCGTGGGAATACTTTTTCTTTATCATTATGTATTTGAAAAAGAACGTTTTGCCAAAGGAGGGGAATAGAAAATTTTAACCGTTTTTGTTTTTTGTTTATATTATAATTGACAAAAAAGGTTGAAAATGGATTTTTTATATGCTCTTTCCCTGGCTTTTTCCGATTTAAAAAACAGAAAAATTAAAAAAATATCTGTTGTAAACGGCTTGTTTTGGGCTTTGGTTTGGATTATACTGGGAATTTTTTTATGGAAGCCCCTGATGTCTGTTAGTATAGGCCTGATTAATATTCTGCCGTTTAAATTCATTCAGCACGCAAGTGTAGGTTTTATAATTATTATGATCTGGCTTCAGCTTGTACTGATCGGTTTGGGGATCGTTTTTTCCCTTTTTCCCCAGAGTGTTTCGAAAAAAACGGTTTCGGCTTTAGTTTCAGTCTTTATGGCACTGTTTTGGGGTGTATTGTTTTTTGTGTATTATGATCAAATTACTGTGTTTTTAGAAAAAATAATTAAAATCTTTCCTTTTGAAACCATAGAGGAGACAGTCGCTTTTGTTTTTGTGGTTTTTTTGCTGTACAGTTTTTATATCGCTTTTATGTATGTCGGTTTTTTTATTTTTTCTTCTAAAATTATGGAGGAGTTGAAAAATGAAGAGTATCCCGATACTGAAATTGAAAAAAATTTTTCTTTTTTTAAACTTTTTTTAACCCTGTTTAGGGATATGACACTGTTTATAGCGGGCTATATCGTTTTGTATCCTTTGTTTTTTTTTCCTGTGGTCAATGTGGCGCTTATTATAGGGCTGTGGACGTTTTTAATTAAAGAATCGCTTTTTCAGAGTGTTTATATGCTTTTTGGAAAAATACCGGAAAATAAAAAAGCGGTTTGGTTTTTCTGTGTTATAAGCGTGCTTTTTAATTTTATTCCGGTTGCCAATCTGTTTGCTCCGGCTGTGGGTATACTTTCGGTTTACCGTTATATAATGGAGTCGGAAAACGGTGAATTGAAAGGTTGAAAGAAAAATTTGAAATAAGTGTCTGCCGTTTGAATAATTTTGAAATTATGATATAATTTCACAGCCTCAGCCCTGTGCAAGGGTGGCGGAAGGCAAAGCTTCAGGCCCGGAAGGGAGCAGAGCACTTTCCGTCATTCTGTGCCGCAGGTGTCTGGGGTCTTTTTGCGGAAACAGGGTGTCTGTCACTTTATCCGGTTAAAAAATGAAGGAATTAAAAGTTTATATTAATTCCCCCTTTGAAAGTTCTTATGCTTTTATCCCATATATTTTTTTTACTGAAGGCTTTTTGCCAGGTCGCACTGAATTGAATTTCAAATTTTTTGCTTATGTTTACGATTATACCTCCTTGAGCTCCCCATACACCTGTGGAATAATCGCTGTTGTTTTGGTTAAAATAAAGATAACCGGTGTTTAATCCTATAAACGGGGAAAATTTTTCATTGTTTTTAATCCAGTCTATTTTAAAGTTGGTGATATAAAAATCAGCTTTGCTGTCTATATAGTTGAATTCCAAGGAAAATCTGTTGTTTATAAGATATCTGTTGGGATCGTAATAATAATATCCGACAGCTGCGCTTGCTGTAGTTTCCGAACTGTAGATGTTTACACTTCCGCCGCTTATATTAAGATAATAGGAATTGCTGTGTATGTTTGCGGCATATATGCAAGAAATAAACCCCATTATAAAAGCAAACTTTTTCATTTTTTTCCTTTTTTTGAAGTATTATAACACAAATTTTGCATTCGATTTAATAATAAGTTATAATATGCCGATATTACTCCAAAAAAAAGGAATGAATATGAGAAAAACGCTTATAAGCATATTTTCAATATTTATATTTTTTATTGTTTCAGGGTGCGGAACAAGCGGCAGTTCGACCGTTACATTATCACCTATGTATAGCATAATAAGCAAACAGCTAACTTTAAATAACGGAGTATTGAATATACAGGCGGAGATTTCTTTAAAGGAAACCAATAACAAGGTAACGGACGTCTCTTTTTCAAATCTGGATCTTAACGACAGTTCGTGTGCGATATCTTCATACAGTATTACCCCTATGAGTAACGGCAACTATTCCCTTGACATCAATTATAGCAGCAGCTGCACCGATATTTCCAATCTTTATTTCAACGGTACGGAAACCGCAAATTATATAGACGGCGAATTAAAATCCGTTTCACAGACATTCAGTTTCAATATAGGAAAAGATTTTCAAAGCGATTATGAAGCTTTGTTAAACGAAACTTCAGGCACTGCTCCGGTTCTTTCCAAAATCATACTCGATCCTTCGAACATAAAAGTGGTGGAGGGGCTATCTCAAAGTATACGTATACTTACACTGGATCAGAATAACAAACCTATATCAGCCACTTTGAACATAAATATGCCTATTGATGAAAACAATAAAATTTACGGAACGTTTAGCACCTACACTCTTACGACCGATTCCAACGGGGAAGCAAACGTTACATATACCGCGCCTAATTCACTGACGGGGCTTAACAGCGAATTTAACGTTACCGTAAGCGGTGATAACAACGTAAATGCTAAATTGCAGCTTGTCATCCAGTCTTCGGGAAGTGAGACAAACACGACGGCGGTAAATTACGTTATTAACGTTACGCAGCCTGATAAATTCGTCGTTGATTCCGAAGGCTCTTTGATAATAAATATAGTTGAAGAGGACAATCAAAACAGTTATATAGACAACACTAACGTGTATGACGTTAATGTGAGTGTTGTTAACGGTTTGATGTTTTTCAACGCTGATAAAAACGAAACCGTTTACGAATATAATTCGTCTTCAAGTAAATATATAAATGTTTATACCGGAATTTATTCGGGAATAGAGACATTGAATGTAAAAGCTAAAATATTTAACGGTGATAAAAACGTCACTGTTTCCCAGACGGTTCCGATTGTAATAGAGTCTGGACCTATAGCTTCGATATCGATCAATTATGTAAGCAGTTCTTACGATACCACATACGGTCTTTTTGAAGACACGTATTCGATACACGCCGTTGACAAATATTCTAACCCTGCAAGGGCCGGAAGTAAAATCGTGGTGGGGGCCATTGTCGGGAACAAAGTGTGGGGCAACGGAGGAAAAATAGACTTTAATATCACTATTTCCAAAACCGAATTTACGGATACGAACGGAACACTTTTTACGTCGGTTGAAGATCAGGACAGTGTGGCCGTTTTCGCGAATGCGAACAGAACGGACGGTTCTTATCTCGGAGGATGGATAGTTGACAGTAAAAGCAGTGACAACAAAACGCTTTATTTCACAAATGATTATAACGGAACAGTCGTAAACGCGCTTACTTATGTAATAGGAAATGAAAAAAGAAACAATTCGTGTACGGGCGGAGTCGCAGTTGCCGATTTTGATCATCAGGACGGTACTTACGAAATAGGAGACAACGGAACAACTTTATTAATACTCAGATACGACAGATATCTCGTAGGCAAAACGGTTGCTTTATATGCAAACTCGTTTCAGGACAAAAGAATAGGTGTTGCTATGAAGAGGATATTATGGGGTACCGGTGTTACGGGAGAGACAAAAACTTGTGATGCCACTAATGCGACCTCTAAAGTAAACTGTCTGATCCAGATAGGCCTTTCGTTAAATGCCGATTCTTCCTTTAAACTCGAAAATACCCAGACGGGAGGATATGATATAGAATGTAAGGACGGCGGATATACGGTAAATTCGTCCGGAACGACCACAAAAACGGACTGTAACGGTTTAATGGATTTAAACATTACCGTTGATGCGGGAGCGTCGTGCAGTATTAAATGGAACAGGTCCGTAGTATACGAATATTAAAAAGCCCGCTTTTGCGGGTTTTTTAATTATAGTGACAGACACCTTATGTAAACAAAAAAACAAAACCAAAAAAGGTTTTGTTATAAAGCGGCTTTTGCTTTTTCAACGATGGCGGAAAAAACTTCCGGTTCGTTCATGGCAAGGTCGGCCAATATTTTTCTGTCAAGTTCTATATTCGCTTTTTTAAGCCCGTTGATAAACCTTGAATAGCTTATGTCGTTTAATCTGCAAGCCGCGTTTATTCTTATAATCCAGAGTTTTCTGAAATCTCTTTTTTTCTGTTTCCTGTCTCTAAAAGCGTAAACAAGGCTTCTTTCCACCTGCTCTTTGGCTTTTCTGAAATGTTTTCTTCTACCTGAGTAGAAGCCTTTTGCCATTTTCAGTATTTTTTTATGTCTTTTTCTTCTTACGGTTCCTGTTTTAACTCTCATATTTTCTCCTTCTTTTTGGCGTGCATCTTTTGCAACTTAACGGCTTTTGCCGTGAGGCTTTGCGCCTTCTTTGCCTTTTCTACACGTGATTAAATAGCCAATAACTCTTTTACGGCTTTGATGTTAGTGCTGTCCACATATTTAGGGGCTCTTAGGTTTCTTTTTCTTTTTTGTGATTTTTTAGTTAAGATATGGCTTCTGTAAGCCGCACCTCTTTTAATTTTACCACTTTTTTTTACTTTAAATCTTTTAGCCGCCCCTCTGTTCGTTTTCATTTTAGGCATAGCTTCTCCTTTTACAATTTGAGAACGAAATTATAACATAATATCAATTGAAAATGGAAAATGTAAAACGGAAAATAATTAAAATTATGAAATTATACCGATGAAAAACGGACAATTGAAAATGAGCTAAGCGAATAAGACCGCTTGAAAAGTGACGGGGCAGGTCAGTGTAAAATGGTTAAATATAGCAAATTTGAAAGCTTTAATTAAAAGGCACTAAGGCGCTTCCCCATGTAAATCCGCCTCCGAATGCGTCAAGAAGCATAATGTCGCCTTTTTTAAGCTTTCCGGATTTATACATATCGTTAATTGCCATAGGTATGGAGGCTGAAGATGTGTTTCCGTATTTTTGCACCGTCAGGACGGATTTTTCAGGGGGCATTTTAATTGCTCTTGCCACAGCGTCTATTATTCTGTAATTTGCCTGATGCGGTATAAACCAGTCTATATCGGCACTTGTCATATTGTTTCTTTCCAAAATATCCCTCACCGACTGAGAAAGGGTTTTTACAGCCACTTTAAACGTTTCGTTTCCTTTCATTTCAAGCCAGATTTTTTCCGTTTCACATCCGTATTTGACTCCGCGTCCGGGAGTTATCAGAAAGTCCTGATATTTTCCGTCTGCATTTATGTCTATATCTATTATCGCCTCTTCTTTTTTATCGGTGGCGCTGATTATAGCCGCTCCGGCGCCGTCACCGAAAAGTACGCATGTCGTTCTGTCTTTCCAGTTGACTATTTTGCTTAGTGTTTCCGCACCTATTATAAGAACATTTTTGTACATACCGCTTCCAATGAAGGCTTTTGCGTGGGCCAATGCATATATAAAACCGGTACATGCGGCGCTTATATCTACTGCCGGTCTTACGATTCCTAACTTTTCTGCTACGACGCAGGCTGTCGAAGGCATTGTGAAATAATCGGGCGTTATTGTCGCAACTATAATCATATCTATTTCCTGGGGGGACATGGAAGCGTTTTTTAACGCTTCGAGGGCGGCTTTGTATGCGAGATCACTCGTTACTTCGTTTTCGGCTATATGCCTTGTTTTTATGCCCGTCCGTTTTGTAATCCATTCGTCATTAGTATCTACTATTTTTTCCAAATCTTTATTCGTTAAAATTTTTTCTGGCAGATACGCACCTATACTTCGGAATTTTGCAAACATCAATGAACCTTTAATGACTCTTGAATTTTATTTGTTACATCGTTTTCTATATATTTCATCGCTTGAAAAATTGCGTTTTTTATCGCTTTTGAATTGCTTTTACCGTGGCTGATTATGACACATCCGTTAACCCCCAAAAGAGGAGCCCCTCCGTATTCCGCATAATCCGTCGCCTTTTTAAGCCCTTTAAACACAGGTTTTAAAAGAAGGGCTCCTATTTTTTGGAGAATTCCCGAATTTCTGATCTCCTCTTTGATGAGTTTGCCGATTGTATCGGCTACGCCTTCGCTTGTTTTAAGGACGATGTTTCCTATAAATCCGTCCGTAACTATTACGTCCGTTTCTCCTTTGAATATGTCCCCGCCTTCGACGTTTCCGACAAAACCTTCTAATTTTTCGAGAAACTGGTAAGCCTCTTTTGTGACGGCATTTCCTTTTGTTTTTTCTTCCCCGTTACTTAAAAGTCCTATTTTAGGGTTTTTTGTATTTAAAACAACTTTGGCGTACACTTCACCCATTAGCGCGAATTGATATAAATTGTAAGCGTCGCAGTCCACATTTGCACCTACGTCCAGTACGAGAGAATATTTTTTTTTGATAGTGGGCATAAATGTGACTATGGCCGGTCTTTTAATCCCCTTTATTCTGCCGAGCCTAAGGGTTGCCAAACTCATAGTGGCCCCGCTGTGGCCGGCCGACACCACGCCTTGCACCTCTTCTGATTTTAAAAGTTCGATAGACTTATAAATAGTGGATTCTTTACGCTTTAGAGCTTCAGTCGCGCTATCATCCATTTTTATTACATCCTCACTATTTATAAACCTAACACGAGGATGATATTTCTTAGGCAAAATATTTTTTATTACGTTTTCATCTCCCACTAAATACGGAGTAAAATCTTTTTTTTCAAGTGCTTTTATAACACCTTCTATAATCGGAACGGGACCGAAGTCCCCACCCATTGCATCAATCGCGATTTTCATTAATACTCACCGCAGCTTGGACATACTCTGTGGGGTCTTTTGTAAGCGCCGCATTTGGAGCATTTGATTACAGAACTTAGTTTGATTTTATAGTGAGTTCTTCTTTTTGCGCCTCTCGTTTTAGAGTTTCTTCTCTTTGGAACAGCCATTATTTCTCCTTAAAATTCTTTATTAAATTCTTCTTTTTTACAGCTTTCGCATATGTTGTAATCGTTTTTAATAGATTCGATTTCGCTTTTTAACAATTCCACCGGATCAAAATTTTCCATTTCGATTATATCATATTCTTCGTCAAAGCCTCTGTAAGGAGGTTTGACTATTTTAAATTTAATTTTTTCGTTTACATCTTTATTAAAAGTATTGAGACATTTAATACACTCAACTTCGACACTTCCCTTTAATTCGCCTTCAATAATAAAAGTACCGTCTTTTAATTTTATGCTTTCGGCCTTTAGTCTTAGACCTTGGAAATCTTTATTTATTTCCAATTATATAATCTCCCTTTCGGCAAAGAAAAACGCTATTTCTTTTTTTGCATTTTCCAAAGAATCGCTGCCGTGAACGGCATTCGCTTCTATACTTTCCGCAAAGTCGGCCCTTATCGTTCCCGGTGCGGCTTCTTTAGGATTCGTAGCCCCCATAAGTTCCCTGTTTTTAGCAACGGCGTTTTCGCCTTCTAAAACCATTACAACCACCGGTCCGCTGCTCATATATTCGCAAAGGTCGTTGTAAAAAGGTCTTTCTTTGTGTACTTCGTAAAATTTACCGGCATCTTCTTTTGTAAGTTTGATTTTTTTCATAGCAGCTATTCTAAGACCGTTTTCTTCGAATCTGTCTATGATTTTGCCAATAACGTTTTTAGCCACTGCGTCGGGTTTAATAATTGAAAGAGTTTTTTCCATATTTTCTCTCCTTGAGTTTTTAGAGAGGAATTATAACAAATTTTGAAGAAAAAAGAAGGGGGTAAAATTATTCGATTACCGGTTCTCCCGGTTCGCCTCTGTTTTCAGAGCAGGTTTGCCCTTCTTTACATTCGTCCCAAACTATGCATCCTTCAGTAGGGCATGCGGCCGCACATGCAGGTTCGTCATAGTATCCTACGCATTCTACGCATTTATCAGGATATACGTAATAAATTTCTTCACCTGTAGGGTTTTCGCTGTCATCCACTATCGCTTCAACCGGGCACTCGTCAAGACATGCACCGCAGTTAATACAAGTATCAGTGATTTTTACTGCCATTTTAGCTCCTTTTGATTAGTATTTGTAATTAGAAATATATCATTTATTTCTTAAACATTGCTTAAATAAAGACTAATTATGTAAGATATAAAAATCATTTATAACAGTTGTTACCTTTTGTATCCGGATGAAGGTTACAGTGTCAGAATATAATGTATGTATCCAAAACAAAGCGGATGTTTTCATTTTTTATTTCCCCAGTTTTTTGGTGAAAATAATTGTAATATAAGGCGTTTTGTCAAATATGAAAAAAGTTTGTATACGCTTTTTTTACGGATCGTATGTGTTAAAAATTTATTTATGAGAATTAAGACATTTTTAAATTTGTACGGAGCATAAACCGTAAAACTGACGAAAAGACAGAGGGATGTTATTAAAAGTGACAGACACTTATGCGAGTATTAAATGGCGGAGCCGACGGGAAATTTCTCAAACATCGGATTTATGGTGTTTTTTGTTGTATTGTCAGTTAGATTGTCAGTATAGTTTTATGTTTCTTTTGATTTTAAGATGTTCGTTTTTTATGTATTTTGCGTAGGTTGAAAGAGTCTCGTATGAGTCTTTGTGTCCGAGTATCTGTGACACGTCAAGTATATTGATACCCGCTCTTATTGCGTTTAAGGCAAACGTATGTCTGGTGTTATACATTACCCTTCTCTCAATACCGCATTTATCAAGCAGTCTGTACCAGAACGGATGGAATTTGTCACTGTCGTAATACATCCTGTTATTGATTGTGGTAAAGAGCAAATCAAGACCTTTTTGTTTTTGAGTTTCGATTTGGTTTTTTAAATAAGGAATAAGCTCATCCATTATAGGAACTTTTCTTATTGAGTGCTTTGTTTTAGGTGTGTCTATTTCGCCTTTTTTGATTCTTTTATTGACATTAATGATTTTATTTTTCAAATCGATGTCCTCAATCGTTAAAGCAATAATCTCACCAGGACGCATACCTGTCATAAAAGCGATTGCCAAATAGTTTTGAAACCATCCGTCCGCATTGTTAAGTATAAGGGTTACTTCTTCTTTACTGAAAGGATACATCTGTCTAATCGGATTATGTTTTGGAAGTTTGATTCTATCACACGGGTTTTCTTTTATGTGTTCATAGTCAATCGCTATTTCAAATATGGCTTTAAGGATTCCAAGAAGTTTTTGCATCCTGACGGGACTTACTTCTTTTAATCTCTCATCAATCCACTGCTTGATAAAGCCTTTTGAGATTTTATTTATTTGATAACTTCCAAAAACGGGTATTAACTGGTTTGAAACCATATTGTTAAACTCTTTCCAGGTTTTAAGAGACTCTTTTTGTTTTAGATACAGCTCGGCATAGTATTTAAACTCTTTAGCCTTAAATTTACTGTCCTGAATTTCACCGAGAAGTATTTTTCTCTCAATTTCGGGAATAACGTATTTTTTAGCGAGTTTAACGTTTTCTTTGGTGTAATCCCTTTTAAGTGACTTTTGAACACACCTGCCGTTTATGTAATACTGAACGTATAGTCTGCCACGTCTATTAAACAAACTGACTTTTGGATTTTCTATCATCTCTTACCTCCTGTGAGGTAAGCGTCAATCGTAATACAATTATAGCTCATTTAAAATTTCTTTAAAAGGATTTTCTTCTTTTCCCGTTATCCATTTTTCCATTTGGGAAACGTTCCATAAGGTTTTCTTTATTCCGTAAGGTTCATAATAGTGGATTCCTTTTTTAAAGAGTTTATTCTTGTTTTTAAGAAGAAAGTCTTTGCTTACACCGAGATAATTTGCCATTTTAGATGTAGAGTAACAAAAAGGCTTCATAGGCTTATCCTTTTTGTTACTTAATTATAATAAAGAATTTAAAAAAAACTCGAAATTGAAAAAATTTCTAAAAATTTCTAAAAATTTCTAAATTTTGAGCCCATCAGATTAACTGTGTAAACCGTAAACCTCATACTTAAACCTTAAATGTATTTTACTAAAATATCCTGGAAATATATCACAAGCTGAGGATAAATTTCAGACCAGTTTTTAATTCTATTAC
>NZ_JBMYAU010000064.1:0-2840 GCF_053994455.1 Nautilia sp.
TTAATAAAAAAATCAACATCATAACCCCTACTACAAAAGAGAGAAAAAGCCTAATAAAACTTGCAAAATTAAATGCTCTTGAAGTGATCAAAAACCAAAAAGAAAATAATATTTTAGATGAACTTAAGATACTATTCAACCTTGAAAACATTCCGTATAAAATTGAAGTTTTCGACACATCACACATGCAGGGTGAGGCAACGGTCGGAGCAATGATAGTGTGGGAAAACGGAAAATTCAAAAAAAGCGATTACAGACACTATCACCTCGAAGGCAAAGACGAATACTCACAGATGAGGGAGCTTCTGACAAGAAGGGCACAAAATTTTGAAAAGTCCCCTCCCCCGGATCTGTGGCTCATAGACGGCGGCAAGGCGCAGCTGAATCTGGCAAAAGAAATTATCGATTCAACAGGGGCCAATATTGACGTTCTTGCAATATCAAAAGAAAAAATCGACGCAAAAGCGCACAGGGCCAAGGGTAAGGCGAAGGATAAGATATATTTTATCAGTGAAAAGTTAAAAGTGAAAAGTGAAAAATTAATAGATAAAATTAATTTAAGTGAGAATGACAAGAGGTTGCAGTTTTTGCAGATGCTGAGGGATGAAGCGCACAGGTTTGCAATAGAGTTTCACAGAAAAACGAAAAGAAAACGCGATACACAAATAGATCTACTGCAGGTAAAAGGTATAGGTAAAGCCAAAATGACAAAACTTTTGAATTATTTCGGAAGTTTTGATAATATAAAAAAAGCGAGTTTCAACGAATTAAAAGAAGTCTTAAACGAAAAAGACGCAAAAGCGATAACGGAATTTTTTAAATCAAAATGATATAATAAAAAAAAGGATTAAAAATGCATACAATTACTTTACAAGTCCCAGACGAAGTTTATCCGCATTTAAATTACATTATAAACAATTTACCAAACGTTAAAATTATTGAAGATTTAGTAATTGAATCTCTTAATGAAAATGATGAAGATTATAAAGAAATACAAAAAATAAAATCCCAAAAAAACAAAAAATACTCATTTGACGAGGCAATGAAAATATTAGGCGTTTAAATGGAAATTGTTTTTGACGAAAAAGCAATCAAAGATTTAAAAAAACTTCCTAAAAACACTATTATCAAAATAAAAAGCAAAATTGAACTTTTAAAAAATTTTCCTGAAACTCCGAACATAAAAAAACTTACCAACTTTCATCCACCTTACAGATTAAGGGTAAATGATTACAGAGTGTTATTTGACATCGAAAACAACATTATAACGATATACAGAGTAAAACATCGAAAAGAGAGTTACAAATGAAAAAACTGATAATTTTAATTGCCGGGTTTTTGTTTGCGTTTGAAATATATTCCCCAGCTTTTAAAAACAACTCTTTTATTCCTAAAAAATACACATGCGAAGGTGCCGATGTTTCAATTCCCCTGATTATTAAAAACATTCCGAAAAACACCAAAAGCTTAGCTCTGATTATGCAGGATCCAGACGCACCGTTCGGGGTGTTCACACACTGGATTTTATACAACATTCCTTTAAACACATCCGAAATACCTGAAAACCTGCCAAAAACACCCTTAACAAAATTCGGATTTCAGGGTATTAACAGTTTCGGCAAAATAGGATACGGGGGTCCCTGCCCGCCTCCTGGTAAACCCCACCATTATATTATTACCGCCATTGCGTTAAACAAAAACATTGATTTAAAACCGGGCTTAACAATTCAAAAGTTTTTGGATAAAATTAGAATATACGTAAGAGGCTATGCACAATATATAGGGTTGTATAAAAGGAGTATAAAATAACACTGAACGCCGCAGGCTCAAACACTTACAACATCACACCGACTCCCACAGATAATAAAACACTTAAAAACAATCAAACAGACCCTAAAATCCAGCAGGAAATTGCTGAACTTCAGGCTATTGACACAAAAGTAAAAGCCCACGAAACGGCACATCAGGCTGCGGGTGGCGGATTTGCGGGAGCGCCGAGCTATACAAAAATAAAAGGACCCGACGGTAAAGAGTACGCCGTAACCGGAGAAGTGCCTATAAAGATAGTAAAAGGCAAAACCCCTGAAGAAACGATAAAAAACATGCAGCAGATAAAAGCCGCGGCCCTTGCACCCGCCGACCCGAGCCCTCAGGATCTGAAAGTAGCACAGACGGCGGATGTGATTGCCGCAAAAGCGTCTTTGGAGCTTTCACAGGAAAAATCCGAAGACAACAACTCACCAGATAAAAAATTCAAAATAGACCTATACACATGAGAGCTGCAATAGGCGGATTTGACGGAATGCATCTGGGACATCAGGCTTTGATAAAAAGAGCAGATATGCTTGTCGTTATTGAAAAAGGAAGTAACTTAACACCGGGCACCGACAGGTGCGATTACACAACGCTACCTTGTAAATTTTTTGATCTGAATGACATAAAAGATCTGAGCCCGATTGAGTTTATATGTGTTCTAAAAAAATTAAACATTACAAAAATTGTAGTAGGCAAAGATTTTAGGTTCGGTAAAAACAGAAGCGGTGATTTGAATCTTTTAAAAAAACATTTTGAAGTTGAAGCAATAGAAGAAGTGAAAATTGACGGCATCGGGGTGCATTCAAGAATAATAAGGGAATTTATCAAAAACGGAGAAATAACCAAAGCAATCAGATTTTTAGGACATACTTACAAAATAAAAGGGAAACGGATCAAAGGCCAGGGGCTTGGAAGCAAAGAGCTTGTCCCGACAATTAATATAAATCCTGTAAAAAACTATCTTATTCCAAAACCGGGCGTATATATTACCCTCACTAACAAATACCCCTCTTTAACTTTTATAG
>NZ_JBMYAU010000065.1:0-7731 GCF_053994455.1 Nautilia sp.
ACTTTTCTTGTTACGGACGGGTAATGAGGGTCGTTTTGAGGGATATATGCTTTTACGGTTATCCAGCATTTTTCTTCCTGAGGGAGTTCGTCTTCGGGAGTCATTTTCCCGCCTTCCATTGAAAGGACATAATAAAGGGCGTAGTTTCCGTTTATTTGTCTTTCATCATTAGGTATCATGGTTGCCAGCCATCCTCCCATATCGTAATAAAGCATTCTGACAGCTTCCGGAAGGTCGTTTCTGTCCACCGTAACGGTTATCTGGTCGTAAGGGTTTCTTTGAATATCGAGTATTTTTATTTTTTCTTTCAATTTATTTATAAATCTGTCACCTAATGCCATAATTTCTCCTTAAGCTAAAATAATTTTTGTTGCGTTTTGTAATAATTCGAACCACTGCGGACAGACGTAAACACCCAACGCAACAATTAATACCGCAAATATTATAAGCGGGATGTTGGCATTTGTTTCTATTTTTTCAGTTTTCACTTCGCCTCTTACTTTTCCGAAAACAACTTCGTTAAAGTGCATAAGCACCGCTATGAAGATTATTGCGAGTCCTATGACAAACAGTGCGATTTGGATATATTTATCCGCGCTAAGTCCTGATTTAATCATTAAAAATTCACTTACAAACACCGCTAAAAGAGGAATACCGATAAGTGAAGCAACCGCAGTCCCGAATAGAACAGCGTTTAGCGGGTTAACTCTTATAAGACCTCCCATTTTTTCCATGTCCCTTGTGCCGTAAATTTTTATTATATTTCCGCTTACGCAAAAGGCTAAGGCTTTAGAAAGTGAGTGTGCCATTGAGTGGAAAAGCCCCGCAAATACGCCAAGAGGTCCGCCGATTCCAAAACCGAATGCAATAATTCCCACGTGTTCGACTGAATGGTATGCAAACATTCTTTTGATATCTCTTTGTTTTAATATAAATAACGCCGCTACGAAAATTGAAAGAAGTGCAACTATTACCATTAAAGTTTCCACAAATTCACTTCCAAGAGTTGAATGTGTAACGATTGAGTAATATCTTATAATCGCTGCAAGCGCACATTTTAAAAGTACCGCACTCAAAAACGCCGATGCCGGTGAAGGACCTTCTGAGTGAACGTCGGGAAGCCATGTATGCATAGGCGCAAGACCGGCTTTTGTCCCGAAACCTATAAGTGCGAATATAAATACGAGTTTTAAAGCGTCGGGATTAAGCAGTTTTGCGTTTTCCATTAAAACGCTCCAAAGCATTGCGTCATGTCCGTTTTTAATTACGTTAAATCCGGCGCCGTACATTAAAACGGTTGCATAAAGGGCAAAGGCAAGTCCGACACTACAAATAATAATGTATTTCCATCCGCTCTCAGTCGCACGTTTGTTTTTGTAAAGCGCAACCATAAAAAGTGATGAAAGGGTTGTAGCTTCAATTCCCGCCCACATTAAAGCAATGTTGTTTGACATAATGGAAAAAATCATCGTAAATACGAATATATGTGAAAGAACATAAAAAAGCTTAACTTCATTTATAGTAATATGTCCGCTTTCAAGCTCCCACTGCATATATTTAACCGAATAAAGATTAATTAAAAATCCGATAACGGCAATTAATGTTAAAAACACTCCTCCGATAGGGTCTAAAAAGAAGAGTTTGTTAAACAGATAAAAACTTTCTCCTCCTATAACATGTGAAACCGCCGATAATGCAACAAGCGAAGTAATTAAAGACCCGAGCACGTGAAAAGTATTCAAAAGTCCTAAATTTTTCGGTGTAAACCATAAAATTGCCGCTGTTGCAAAAGGCAGACACAGTGTAAAAAATAGCAAAGTTTGCATATCCATGGTCTATCCTTTTAACTGGTTTGCTTTAGATACGTCCAAAGCACCGAAATATTTGTAAAATCTTTCCGCCAAAACTGACATAATAATTACCGCAAAAATTGCATCCGTTAATATACCGATATCAACAATTTCAGGCGAATTGTATGTACTGAGAGCCAACGTTAAATGAATACCGTTTTCAAAAAGACAATAAGCCAAAATCTGTTTGATAACGTTTTTTCTTAAAATAAGTCCGAAAATTCCAAGTGAGAAAATCGTAACGGATGCAATTAGCGGTATTGTTTCTTTAAGTAATGAAAATTCTTTTAAAATTGGTGAAATTACCATTGCCATTGCAAGTGAAAAACCAAGAGCGATAATAGGACTTACGAAAAATCCGTAAAGCGGTGATTCTTCACTTTTTACACCGAGTCTTCTTATAAGCCTTATCAGAATGTAAGGGACTATGACAACTTTTGTAATAAAAGCGATTACCGCCCACTGTGATAACTGCTCAACGTTGTATTTTTGTGAAAGAAGCAAAAACACGCTTACAAGAAGCAGTGTTTCGGCAATATATGCATATACAGACCATCTTAAATTCCTAAGCCCGAAAACCGCAAGAGATGTCGCTATCATTGCGATTGTCAGGATGTCTATTAATGTTATGTTCATCATTTTAAACTCCTACTGCATATAATATCAGCGATATAAATGCAACGATTAATACGAAACTTGATTCTTTTTTGAAACCTTTTAGCAGTTTGTATCTTGGCCCTAAATTGTCAATAAACACGGCAGCTACGTAAAATACTCCGGCTTTAATTATAAATACCGCAAGCGCTAAAATAGGGTTTTCAAAATTCCAAGGTTCAAATACGGAAAGGAAAAGTCCTATCATAACAAACTGTTTAATGGTAAGCGCCATATGTGAAAGAGCTAAATCCCCCGCACAGTATTCGCTTAAAAGACCTTCTTGAAGTTCCTGCTCGGCTTCTGCCAAATCATAAGGGTTTCTTCCGGTTTCGACGTATACCGCCCAAAGCAGTGCTATTGAAGCAACCGCAAATGCCGGAATCTGATAACCGATTTCACCGTGTCTTACCATATACTGTATTTCTACTAAATTTGATGTTTTAGCCAAAAGCATAACCACAATAAGACAAATTATCATTACAGGCTCTACAAAAACGCCTATCATCTGTTCCCTGCTGCCGCCTATTGCAGCAAAAGGGTTGCCGCTGTCCATTGATGCTACACCGAAAACAAATCTGAAAAGCGCACCGAGATACACTAATACAAATACGTCGGCTATCATCCCGGCATTGAAATTTGTGCTGTAAGTTACCGGAATTGCCGCTAGCATAGCCGCTGCCGTTGCAAATAGCATATAAGGAGCGTATTTAAATACCCAGTGTGAATATTTCGGCACCGTTTTGTTTCTTTTAAAGAGTTTTGCCAAATCCCTGTAGGTTTGAAACATATCCTTCGGTCCCACGCGGGACTGCATTTTCGCTCTTATGATTCTTGCGATGCCGTCAAACAGAGGAGCGACTGCAATAACGGCTAAAACCTGAATTATCATCCAAAATATAGCATTCATATCAGCTCCTTTAAATTAAATAACCGATACCGACAAAGATACATAAAGCCATCAATACGTAAAGGACGTAAAGATTTGAATTTCCGTTTTGGAAACCTTGTGCTTTATTCGAACATGCCGATACGATTTTTATAAACGGTAAATAGAAAATATTCCACCATATATCTCTTGCGTGGTTTACATATTTTACGGGTTTGAAATATCCCTGATCGATTACTTTGGCATTAGCTCTAAACAGCCAGTCCATAATTTTTCTAAGACTTCCCGTAAAAGGGGATGCAGTCATTTGCATTCTAGGAGAATATTTAAATCCGCATGCCCAAGGTTCTGTTTCTCTTACGATATGTTTTGTTGTTTTGTTATTCATAGTGATTACTACTATAATAAACGGAAGCGCAAGCATTGACATTAGGATAATCGCAATCATAGGAGTTGAAATTATAGAACCTAAAGGACTTACAACTGCTCCGTTTTTTACAGCTTCGTAATTTCCTGCAAAGCTTCCCACAACATGCATAATGTTATCCACTACTGTAGTAGCACCAAGACCAAACGCAAAACATCCTATAACTAAAATAAACATACCTATTATCATAGAAATAGGTGCTTCTTTTGCTTTTTCGAATATTTTTTTATCTCTGGGGGCACCGCCGAATATTACGCTGTAAACTTTAACGAAACACATAACTGCCAAAGCACCTGTAAGTGCAAGTGCTACAATTGAAAGTGTAAATGCAAGTCTGTAAAGTATTCCCTCGCCCAAAGCCGCCTGAAGCATTGCCTGATATGTAAGCCATTCACTCACAAAACCGTTAAGAGGAGGCAATGCGGTAATTGCCATAGCACCGATTAAAAACGCAAATGCGGTATAAGGCATTTTTTTTGCAAGTCCGCCTAAAATTTCCATATCTTTTGTGTGTGTGGTGTATAAAACACTTCCCGCACCCAAGAATAATAAACCTTTAAATGTAGCGTGGTTTAGGACGTGATACAATCCTCCTAAAAATCCGACTGTCGCAAGTATTGGAGAATGTATGGCAAGTCCGTATACCCCGATTCCAAGACCTAAAAGGATAATTCCTATATTTTCTACGGAATGGTAAGCTAAAAGCGCTTTGTAGTCGTGTTGAGTTAATGCGTAAAGAACGCCTAAAAGCGCTGAAAGCGCACCGATAATCAGGATTAAAATACCCCACCAGCTCATAACAGGCAACCATAAACAGAATTTTATAATTCCGAAAATCGCAACTTTAATCATAACCCCACTCATTAAAGCCGATACGTTTGAAGGTGCTGCCGGGTGGGCTTGCGGAAGCCATACGTGAATAGGAAACATTCCGGCTTTTGAGCCGAATCCCACAAATGCAAGCAAGAAAATAATACTTGCGCTAAGCGGTGTTAGATTCGCCGCGCTAAAATCTGCAAATTCCATACTTCCGCTGCTTTTTGCAAGAAGCAGGAAAGCCGCCAAAATCATAACCCCGCCAAGGTGTGCTATTCCCATGTAAATAACGGTTGCTTTAAGTGATTTTTCATTATCGTTAAAACAGATTAGCAAATAAGAAACTAAAGTCATCAGTTCCCAAAATACCATAAACCAGAAAACGTTTGCACTTGAAATTACAAGAAGCATCGAAAGGACGAAAGAATTAAATAAAAACGCCATTACGCCGATGCTTCCTTTTTTCGCGTATTCATCGGCATATTGGATTGAATATACTGATGAAGCGAGTGATATCAGTGAAATTACGAATGAAAAAAATTTTCCTAAAGGATCGAGTGCAAAATGAGGATGAAAAATGAAATTTCCACCGATTTCAAGTGCTTCGTTTGAGTTTATGGAAAAAAGAAAGTGAAAAACGCCCAGCGCCGAAGCGGCTGCGGCTATTGAAAAACCTATTTTGCCTGCAACTTTGTTTTCCTTGTATAATATAATCGAAACAAAAGCCCCAAGCAGATATAGTGCATAAACCATTTCCATTTTTTATCCTTTAATTGGCAATGCCGGTTTGAACTGTTTTTTCCACTGCCTTTTGTGCTTTTTGGGATATCATTTTTTCCTGATTTTTAGGATCCATAATTTTTAATGCGCCTGTAGGACATGCTTCAACACACGCAGGTCCTCCTTCTCTTCCTTTACACAGGTCGCATTTAACGGCGATAGTTTTAAGCCCTATTACGGATTCTAAAGTTAGAGCCGGTTCGGGCTCTAATCTGTAATCGACTGACGGCATAAATTCACTTGCCGCTCTTATCGCACCGAAAGGACATGCGATGGTGCACAGTTTACATCCTATACATATTTCTTCATGAAGTTCGATGCTGTCTTCCCCAAACGTTAAAGCACCTACCGGACATACGTTCGCACACGGTGCGTCGTCGCACTGTCTGCACTGATTCGGCATTACTCCGTGTTCGGTTCTTGTGACTATTAATCTTGGAGTAGCGAGTTTTCCTCTTTCATATGCTGACTGATAACAAGCCGCCATACACGTTGCACATCCTATACAGGTTTTAGGGTCGGCTATTACGAATTTGTTTTCTCTTACCACTTGCATGACTATCTCCTTTTGAGCTCGGCTAATTCCGGCTCAAGTTCTTCAAGTATTTCTTTTCTGATTTTAAAGAATTCTTCTTCGCTTATTTTTTTGATGTTTGCTATTGACATTTTAAGAGGCGGTATATTTGATAGAGGATCTAAATCTTCCGGATTAGCAAGTTCGTTTCCGTCCGCTTCGGCGTAATGGAACGTTGTAAATATGGTTCCGTATCTTAAATCCGGATTAACCACCACTTTTGCCGCAATTTTTCCTCTTTTATTGTAAAGAAGTCCGTAATCACCTGTTTCAATACCTCTTTCTTCCGCGATGTCAGGACTGATTTCAATTACGGCTCCAAGCATATCAGCACCGTATTCAAGAGGTTTGCACTCTCTTGTCATGGTTCCCGTATGATAATGGAACACTTTTCTTCCCGTTGTAAACATACACGGATATACTTCGTCGGGTTTTTCGCTAGGACATCCCACACCTGCCGGATAATCGTCAGGAATTTCGAATTTTTCTCTCAGTTCTTTTTCAATAATAATTCTTTTTTCTTTGTCGTCTGTGTAAGTAACAGGTGCTAGTCTGAATTTTCCGTCAGGCAAAAATGATTTATGATCAGCATACAGATAAGGTGTTCCCGGATGGTCTTCCGTAGGACAAGGCCAGTTGATTCCTGCTTTTTCAATTCTCTCATAACTTATTCCGCCAAATTTTGCAGGGTCAAATTTTCTAACTTCATTCCAAATATCTTCCGCAGTTTTATAATCAAATCCTTTTAATCCCATTCTTTTGGCTACATTGCATATAACTTTCCAGTCAGGATCAAGATTTGCAGGAGGATTAACCGCTTTTCTTACCCTTTGGACTCTTCTTGATGTGTTTATAAACGTTCCGTCTTTTTCTCCCCAGCATGCCGCAGGTAATACAACGTCAGCCCTTTGAGCCGTTTCGGTTAGGAAAATATCCTGAACTACAAAGAAATCAAGATGTTCAATCGCTTCAATGAAGTGTTCCGTCCATGGATCGGACATAACAGGGTTTTCACCGAATACGTATAAGAATTTAATTTTACCTTCTTCCATTAAATGAGGTGCTTTTGTCAGTGGGATTCCAGGTTTGGGATTTAGAGGATATCCCCACAATTCAAGCACTTTTTCCTGTGTTTTAGGATTAAACACTTTTGCGCTTCCAGGGCATACATCAGGCAATGCTCCCATGTCGCAGGCACCCTGAACGTTGTTTTGTCCCCTCAGAGGATTTACTCCTCCGCCTTTTTTACCGATATTTCCGGTTATAAGCGCTAAATTTGATGTTTCCATAACGCCGTATGTTCCGTCTGTAAACTGAGTGATACCCATTGTATAGCATATTGCCGAAGGATTTCCTTTTGCATACATTTCGGCGGCTTTTATTATTAATTCTTTATCAATTCCTGTTTCTTTTTCAAATCTCTCAGGTGTAAAATCTTTTACGGTTTCTTTAAGCCATTCAAACCCGTGGGTATATTTTTCCACAAATTCTTTATCGTATAAATCATTTTGAATAATATGATTAATCATAGCGTTTAATACCGGAATGTTATATCCTACAGGCAGTTGGATAAACACGTCCGCTTTTTTTGCCATATCCGTTTTTTTAGGGTCGATTACTATAAGTTTAGCGCCTCTTTCAAGCCCTCTTAAAATCTGCATAGCAATAATTGGATGGCATTCGCTTGTGTTTGTTCCTATCAGTAAAAATACATCCGTATCGGTTGCAAATTCAGCTATAT